>JAUHZM010000092.1 GCA_030426005.1 Gammaproteobacteria bacterium | reverse complement strand
GATCAAAGCTTACGCCTTACAAGAGTCGGGGTCGAACACCATTGAAGCGAACAGTTTGCTCGGATTGCCGGTAGACGATCGCAGCTACGAAGACGCAATCGCGATTCTGCACGAACTGGGTATTCAGCAGATAAAGCTGATCACCAATAATCCGGACAAGCTCACGGCGATGCGGAGCGCAGGTTTTGCCGTTGAGTCGCGCATTCCAGTGCCAACCATCAGCAATGCACATTCAGTCGGGTACCTTGAAACCAAGCGCGAACAAATGGGGCATCTATTGACCGATGCCGATCTTTATCACGCGAATAAAAACACGCACGATCGCCCCTATGTGCATTTGAATTTTGCCATGGACGCTCGTGGCCGGATGCATGAGGCCGATGGCCAGGCTTGTGACCTTTCCTGCGAGCAGGATTGGAAACGTGTGCATGAATTACGCGAACGTTACGCCGCGGTGGTGGTTGGTGCCCGCACCTGGACTCTGGATCAACCGCAGCTTACTGCACGTGCTAGTCGTCTCGGCCGTCAACCAAAGCGCCAACCGGATCGTGTCATCTTTGCCGGTCGCACGCCCTGCCGGATCATTCCGGATGCACGACGGAGTTTTGTGGTCGGTGTGGCTGACAATCCACGCGCGAACGGTATCCGAATCAATGCGGCTAATCGTGAACTCGAAACGCCACTCAAAGCACTTTACCAACAAGGCGTTACCAGCATGCTGGTTGAAGGTGGCCTCACGCTACTGCAATCATTTTTGAGGCAGGACATCGTCGACCAAATGACAATCTACGTGCGCACTCGGTCGGCTGAAGCCGCACACGCCATGCTGTCTGACCAGTTTCCAGATGTGCCCAGCAATATGATGCAGGCAACATCGTTCGGGCAAGGAACACTCCTAAGCTATCTGCCAGATCATCGTCTCCAAAGCGAGGGACAAGCAGCCCGGAAAATGTCATCTGCAATTGCTGCGGTGTAAATGATGACGACCCCAACATTAAATTCCGGAATTCAAAGACGCATCGCCTATGGCTTGTGGTTACACGACCAAGCGCCCAACAATGTGTCGCACCCGGTACCCTTGCGTGACTTAACACTGTCCTGGTTACGCTTCGGCTACCAAGGTGAGGTGATTGAGTCACCCAAACTTGAGGAAATCTTGCAACGTGCCCTAAGCGAAGGCTATGACGCCTGCGTGATTTTCTCGCCAGGTATTATCATTAATGAAGTGTGGAAGCTGCCGCATTGGCAGTCGGCTGATTTTTATCACCACATTCGCGAGTACTTCGCGCACAACGACGCACTGCTCTCAGCCAACACGTATCAGAGCGACAATGGGCTTGAGCTGGATACCGCGTGTCTACTGATCGATTTAGCGCGGTACGCTGAACACCGACTCAGCGATACGCAAAACGCGGCAAAGACCGACTGGTTATCGCACTATGATCTGACAGAAGTTAAGCCACTTCCGAGCGCACTCACCAGCAAGTTTGTAAACTTAGCGCGTCCAACGGAGTCGCAGGCTGATACCTTCTTTCAGAGCCTGGACACGCAATTGCAACGTGGTCGTCAGGGCGTCTTCCTATGGAATATCGAAGCTTATGACGACATCGCCCCTGTGCCAGATAACCAAGCACCGGTATCACAGTTACTTTGCGTGGCCGCCGGCTTCAAACCCCTCAAATTACTGGCTCAACGAGGCTTTGATTCACAAACTAAGGTCACTTTTTTTGATTACAGCCAGCGCGCGCTTGAGATTCGCCAACGCCTGATCCGTGATTGGGATGGGCACGACTACCCGAGTTTCTGTCGCCAAATCGTGGCGGACTTCCCGGCCACCGAGACCTTTTATCAGCTATGGGATGGGCTCGGCATCGAGCAAATTGACTGGCACGACGTCGACACACTATGGCAAGCCGAGCTGCACCAGTGGGGCGGCGCTGAGCGCTTCGCAGAACTCTGGAATGCACATCGACAACTGGCGTTTGAATTCATCCATTGCGATGTTGTGCAGGACCCAACCCCGGTTATTCAGCGAATTGAAGCTCAAACTGGCGCCACGCTGTGGTGGAGCAACGCCTTTTTCACCATTGGCAGCAACTGGCGGCTCAGTATTCAACAACGCCGTGCTCGGTTCCTGCACTGGATTAATGCCATCGCGGATCAGGTCCCACACGCCACCCTGTTCGGCGCGGACCACAATAATGCGCCAATCAACAACATCGCTGCCGCGGACTATCGCCAATATTTAATGCAAACGGATAAGCCGCAGCTGGCCGACGAACTTCGGCCTTACGCCGAGTCGGTCTACAACCTGCGCTTTTAACTCAAATACGGAAATAACACTATGCTCACTTCTCACACCAGCGACAATCTCGCTCAGCACCTGACCACAAATGACACATTCACACGCCACCGTGGGCCGGTTACCTGCGCGTGCCACGTGCCCAGCACCGATCTAGTGGTTACCTCGGCTTACGATGGGGCGGTCGCACTCTTCAATACCGTCTCACACGCGGTCGACCTACTCGGTTATCACGCACACTTAGTTAACCGCGTCAGCGTGAACCAAAGCGGCACACTGGCGGCATCCTGCTCTTCTGATTTCACCATCTATCTGTGGGACCTGAAAACGCGCCGCCTGCGCCGATCGCTCAAAGGCCACAGCGATGACGTTGAAGACTTTATCTTCATCAATGACCATTTGGGTGCCTCGGTATCACGAGACTGGCGTGTACTGCTGTGGAATCTCGATACCGGCGCGATCGAGCATGTGTTCTTAGGCCATGAGCAAGATGCCCTGTCGATCACACACTTGGACGGCAAGCTGTACACCTCTGGCGACGATATGACCCTAAGAATCTGGGACATAGAACAACGCAGGCTGGAGAAAACCTTAGGGCCGTTCGACACCGAAGCGGACACCTGCGCGATTGATCCACTCAACCGACGCGCCATTCTGGGCTGTGACGACGGGATCGTACGCATTTTTGATATCGATACGGGCGAACTGAGTCATGAAATAAAGGCGCACGATGCGGGTATCAAAAAGGTTGCTTGCTCACCAGCCAACGGCGATATTTTATCTGCCGCCTACGATCAACGCATCGTCATTTGGGATGCCAACACACTGCAAAACAAGGTCGAACTCACTCCACACGCTGGTACCTGGGAGCGCTCTTTCAACTGGTCGACTGAAGGAGAGTCAGTCTATGCCGGCACCTTCGATGGCACCGTGGTGCGTTGGGATGCTGAATCCGGTGCGCGCCTAGACGAAATTGGCCAGGGTGACGAAGCGCAAGACGTCCTAGGCAATGCCTGCTTTAACGACGTTGCCCGTTTACCGCAACAATTGGTCGCCACCGTCTCTGACGACGGCCTTATTCGTGTCGGTCGATTGACTCGGCAAGACCAAATCTGGACACACACACATCAGCCAGAGTCAGGTCGGGTTCTCATGAATGCGATCACCACAACGCAATCGCAACCATCCGGTGCCTTCGACATTTTGACTGGTACGCATGATCAATCGATCCAACGCTATGCGGTGCGCTCTGGACGAATTCAACAAGTCTTTTCGATCAACCTAAACCAGGGACCGATCAATTGTATTCGTGTGTCAGATCAGCCTAATTACAATCAGGACTTATTTGTCGCCTGCTACACCGGCGCCATCGTACATACCAACGCGGATGGGCGGATCCAGGGAGAGATTCACGTACACGACAATGCAGTCAAAGCGCTGGCATTACACCCAAGACAAGCGATCGGTGTGAGCTGTAGCGCCGACGGCAAATTAGCAGCTTGGCAATTTAACGGCGAGCAAATTGCAGATTACCCCGGCCACTTGGCCATCATTGACGATGTGGCGATCTCCCCGAATGGCGAATTAGTCGCCAGCGCAGGGCGTGACTTCACGTTAAAAATCCATGGTTTGTTGAGTGGTGATTTACGCCAAAACATTGGCCTCGGTCGACGCTCGCCAAAAGCGCTGGAGTTTCTCAATGACGACGTGGTGATTGTGACCAACTATTGGGGCGAACTGCTGCGGGTCGACTTACGCACCGAAGAGGTTCTGTGTCGACGCATCGCGCAAAACGGCATCAGCGGTATTGCGATTCGCGATGGTGAGATCACCGTGTCTTCATATGATGGCGCAATCTACCTGGTCGACGGTGAGACACTGGATACCTTAAACAGTCTGCGCAGCATGCAGCAGCGTCTTAACAGTCCTGCGTTCGAGTAAGCACCATGCGTCGCTTTGTGATTTTGGCCACACCACGCTCCGGCAGCAATTTATTGTGCACGCTATTGCATTCGCATCCGGACGTGTTGTGCCATCACGAACTGTTTAATCCGGCGGGCATTTTCACCGCGCTGCCATTACGCGACGATCCAGACTTCGACCTCGGCAGCCGGTCAGCACGAGATGCAGACCCTGCGGCATTTCTTGAGCAGGTATGGGAGCGCAACCTTGGGCACGATTGGCTGGGTTTTAAGATCACTGACCCGCAACAACCCGCGCTGCGTAAGCATCTCTGCCAAGACGCGACGATTCACAAAATCGTCTTACGCCGTCGCAGCGCACTGAAGGCGTACTTATCCCGATTAGTTGCTGAACACACGGGGCGCTGGGAAGACTACCGCACCAAGCGATTGGCGACGAGCCCAAAAAAGGTGCACGTCGATTACGCGCACCTGCGCGGAGCTGTGCAACACAGTCACCAGTTCTACCAAACTCTTGAGTCGCACCTTTGCGGCCCTGTTAGCTATTTGACATACGAGGAGTTATTCAAGCCAGCCACGCAGCATAGATTGCTGGATGACCTGAGTTTACCCCGCCGGCCTCTACGCGCTGCCAGCCGGCAACAGAACCCGTTTCCAGCGTCTGCCATGGTGAGCAATTTGACTGCGCTAATCGACCAGCTTAGACGTGACAAGGACGACCTGAATCTACTCAACGAACTCACCGCACCGGCCGTATACCAATAATCCAAAGGAAAACTTCCAGGAGCATTAAAATGAAAAAAAACCAAAGCACAACGTTCACCGCGCTTCGCTGGCGCATCACTTTCTGCTTACTCATCGCTACCGCATGGTCCACTAATACGACCGCGGGATCAAGTTTTGTAGAAGGCGCACACTTGCCCGCCGATGTAAAAGAAACCTGCAAAGCCGATATTACAGACTGGTTTGCCAATGATAAGGTCACAGCTAACGGTCGGGTTAAACCAGCCCACAGCTTGAAACCCGTTTTCGCCGACTTTGACAACAACACTCGTTGCGACTTTTACAAATGGGGCGCACAGATGTTCTTGTGGCTAACCTCCCCTAACAGTGCACACCATGTGTTTAACACCTCGCCTGGTTTCTACAATATTTCGGTGGAAGAAGGTGGCAAACGCGAATTTTTACCCGGTGGACTACTGCGACTCGGCGTTCGCAAAGCCAAAACCGATGAGCAGATCGAGCTAGGCCAAGCCGGCGGTTTTGACGTTCTGGTCTCACAAAACGATTCCCTTGTGTACTATGGTCTGCATGTAAACGACGTGTTTGCGCTGTACACCACCGGCCAAAAAATGGGCGCGTTCAACGACAGGCTCCGCTGGTTGTCAGGTCAGGAAGACCAGGCATGTTTGGCTCAATACAAAAAATGTGCGTCGGAGATTAAGGGCTTTTGTACCAAACAACTGGAGCATTGCACACACAATAACTTTCCATCCACCAAGCCTCAGCTCGATATAGTTGCGGAGTTTGCCGAAGGTTATGGCTACCCGTTGGGGTACGACAAAATTGCGTTGGCATTGGAACTTAAAACCTCGTGGATTGAACTTGATCAGATCATCGATCCGGATCAAAAAGCGACCTACGTGACCGAACGCGCCGTAGTACCCGTGTTCGATCGCGCACCGATCAACGCCGAGACCAAGAACCAGCAATGGACCATCGTCGGTACTAAAGAAACCACCCTGGCACTGGTCGGCATGCATGTGGTCGGCACCGTCAATGGCCACCCAGAGATGATCTGGTCGACCTTTGAACACGTGAGCAATGTCCCAGACGCCACGTATAAGTACATGAGCACCTCCACTGAGGGCAAAGGAACTCACGCCTATGATGCATCTGGCACGTGGAACTTTATGCAGGAAGACGGCAGCGAGCCAACGGCAATCACCGCCAATGCACGCGTCTCGGCCTATGAGAAAAGTGACAACTATCCTGATCCAGAATGCCAACGAGTCGGGAAAGACGATACCAACACCGAGTGCATTGTAAATATCGATGGGCAAGAGATCGGTGCCATTGATGTACTTCGCGTCGACCCGTGGGGTAATGATCAATCGTCGTCTGGCGCGCTCGCGAACAATACGGATCTCGCGTCGATCAATGTCTCTGTGCTTTCACAACTGAAGGAAGGTGATGTACGCGGAAATTACATTCAGACTGGCGGCATTTGGACATCGAAAGGACAAATTCCTAGCGACGGTACCAGTTCCGACCTACGGGGTTCACTCAAACTCGCAAACACGACGATGGAAACCTTCTTCCAGTTCCATCGCAGCGACTTCAACCCGCTGAACTGCTTTGGCTGCCACGGCGCTGACAACGCGACTGAGGCGGTGGAAATTAGCCATATCTTTGATGCCCTGCAACCCTTGCCAAAAAAATAGTTAAGAGGTCAGGTCATGACAATAAAACAACGCCCCGACTTAAACGGCCAATGGATCGACCTGGTGCCACTGGTCGGCCCGGTGCAGCTGCCATTGCGCCCGAAACAGATGATCGATTCTTACGTCACAATTTGGCAAAAAGGCGACCAACTTTGGGCTGGCGATGGATTCGGCACGGTCACCACTGACGGCGTGGTCACTATGTATGACCAACAAGCCCAGTATGAAAATGGGGAAATTGTCTGGCCTGGCGACCACGGTTTGAATGCTTATATTCGAACCGTGGACTTGGCTGGTGTCTGGCAGGACCAATACCAGCAACTTCATACGCTCGCGCAACGCAACTCACCCGTGGAACCGACCGAGGCGGAATCGCTCCTGGGTGCCAAAATTGTCGGCACACTCACCGGGCACACATTGAGCTGCGTGCATAAGGAAACCCATGCCGTAAAAACCGCCGCCGTCAGTCGTGACTGCTTTTCGCTGCATTGGTCCGATGGGGATATCTGGCAACGGCATTTACATCTTCAAGGCCACTGGATATCCATTAAGAACAAAGCACGCGAAACCATTCATACGCATGGTCTGACAGTCGACATTGGCGGTGTACCAGGCACTATTGATCCGGCGATCTGGTATGTCAATGCCAAGGATAAACCATTCCCGGACGATAAAACCAAAGGCGGAATCGACCTCGACTCAACGGCCATCCATTGGTCAGACTACATTGGCTGGCAACGCGTATTTCCGCTCGAAGGACGTTGGCTCAATATGGCTGGCGATCAACAAACAATCAGTCATCAACGAATTCAAAACCCCACCGAATACCGACGTTTTATCTGGAATTTTGATACTGCGCTCGGTGCTGGCACGCTGATCCGAAATTGGGTCGAAATTCGAACCGGCGAACAAACCATGCAAGGCCAACTCGACTTCGACAGCCAGCGAATTCATTGGTCCAACGGCGATATCTGGCGCAAGGAAAAAGCCTCAGATGCTCACTAAATAACACCACCTGCCCCCCGTGTGAATAACCACAATCTATCGCGTTTAAACGCATAACAACGAGGAACTGACATGAAATCAATCATAGACAAACAGGTACGGCGCACCATGCTAAGCATGGCTGCCTCATTCACACTGTTGTCTGCTTCAAGCTTTGCAGCTGACGACAATGGGCGCCCGGTCACCTTGGCGGATCTCACCGCCAATGGGCCAACGATTGCCACTGAATTCACTGGGGACAAATTGGACCACTCGGCACTGGCAAACTTTGCCTGGCGTGAGTTCATTGCACTCAATTCACCAGCCGGCGCACTCCCTGCCAATCGCGGCAAATCCGACCCCAACAAAAACTTTGTCACATCAGGCAACCCAAACTTCTATGCCAGCGGCAAAAAGCCCGGCCAAATCGGTACTAATCTACTGGTTTGGGAAACCTTTGCGCATCGCACCGAATTGTTTCCACATTACGTAACACCGCCCAGTCCGAGCCTACCGTTCGCCAAGAATCCAAACTACGTGTTTGCACCAGCCTCTGAGAGCGGTTCGAAGGTGCCATCGTTTGGTGAAGGCGTACTCCAGCTGTACAACAATCTGGATGAGTCCTCGCAAATCGGTCAGAACATTATTTTCTTTCCCAAGAATCCGCCAAACCGATCGACCAACCCTTACGACGATACGCAGCTTTTATTCGAAGCCAAGGTGAACCAGATCGAGTACGACTATGGGCAGAGCCTGAGTAAAGACTCTAAAACTAATCTTCCGACCAACTCAGTCGAAGTCAAAGCGGCCTGGCGTATGATCACTCCGGGTGTGGATGCATCGCGTTACCACACCGCCGAGGCGGTGTACTACACGGGCACCGAAGAAGCGCCGGTGGCCAACAACGGTACATTCGGTCTGGTCGGACTCCACATCATTCAGAAGACTGAAAATTACCCGACCTTTATCTTCGCCACCTTCGAGCATAAAGACAATCTGGTATTGCCTAACGGGCAACCAACCGGTTTGTACTACATCACCGACTACACGTCCTTGGGATACGACCCGGCCACAGGCTCATCCCCAGTCGCCGTCATCAACAACGGATCTGGCAAATTGGTGACCGAAGCACTCCCGGTCGCAAATGCCAACCTGCCCGTTGGCGAAGGTTTACCTGCCGGACATGCGGGGCCGATTACGGTCACACAACCGCCAACGATCACCACGGCAGTTACATCGGTGAATCAAAATGTCCATGGTTTGATGGCAAGTTCACCGCTGTTTAAAGGCTCCGTCTGGCAGAACTATCACCTAAAAGGTGTGCAAGCGATCCCTGTCAATGAGCAAGATCCAAGCCAGCCACCCAGTGCCGAGACTCTGGATTACTACCTGGCTAACAATGTGATCGAGAGCAGTCAACCCGGCGTCCAGTTGTTTAAAGGCGGCGTCATTGGGCCAGGCGACGGCAGCGCCGCACTCACTGCCACAGACTTCATTAATAACCGAGCGACCGATAGCTTTCCATTCCCAAGTAGCAAACCGACTTCACAGCCATATTGCGGTGACTTCGAGGATGGCATCGACTGGCCAGCTTCCGGGCAAACCATTGCGGTCCCGCGCGGATACACAGCGTCGAGTTATCAACCAAAACCAGGGGTCGACGGCGCGTTATTCGCTGGACCATATCAGTGGGGCGGCACGCGATGTGGTGGCACCTGCACCAATCATGGCGGCAACGATCCAGTTTGCTATATCAGCGCCAACGCCACCAATGTCACTATTTCAAGTACCGAGTCCGTCACAATGGGCGGCTGCATGGGTTGTCACGGTCAAGCCCAGCAGGCAGGTGTGGACTTCAGCTTTCTGTTCTTCTCCAAAGGCGGTACCGGCTTTAATGCCGACACGCTGGGCGAGGCCTCTCCGGCGGCGCTACTTAAGCGCGCACAGAATTATTTGAAAGTGAATCAAGTTAATGCGGGCAGCGAATAAGGCCAGCCAAAGCAAACCGGGCTCAGCCTGGTTTGCTTTATCTGCGGACCAGTCATGAGTAAGCAACAGCAGTGGACCATCGGCTTGATGAGCGGCAGCACACCACTGACGCTCACCGAAATGCCGAACAACCCGGTTGTCACCGCCGAGATGGTGACCGATGTCGAAGCCGAATTCGTGGCTGATCCGTTTTTACTACCGTCGAATGATCATTGGTATTTATTTTTTGAAACCCAGCCAAGAGTCATCGACACCAGTGCACCACCCGGAGTTATCGGTGTGGCGCGTAGTGCAGACCTGACTGATTGGGAATACATGGGGACAGTGTTGAAAGAACCCTGGCATCTGTCCTACCCCTATGTGTTCGAACTGGATGGGTCGCACTATATGCTTCCCGAGACACTCG
>JAUHZM010000382.1 GCA_030426005.1 Gammaproteobacteria bacterium | reverse complement strand
GAAGGGCAAACCTTGCAGCAATGGCAGACGGACCGAACCGGCTGGACGCGCGCACAAAAACGTGGATGGACAATGCGTACCTTCGAAGGCGATCATGTCGTCTACCGCGTGAAGCCTTTGGCGATGGCGAATCTGCTCATGGCTTCGGTGTCGGATCAAAATTCAGCCAATCTCGAGCAAGCAAATAAACCGGCGGAGATCTCGGAGTAGGAATTCGTGGACAGTCCAGTGACAGAAATCTCACAGAGTAGCTTTAAGCATCGGGCACAGCTTGAGTTGGCGCTGGGTCAGCCCTTTGTAATGGGCAACACCATACAGGATTTGCAGAACGGAGATGAAATCTTTCCTGCCATGCTGGATGCAATTCGTAGTGCGACAGAATGTATCGACTTCATGACTTTCGTCTATTGGCAAGGTTCGATTGCCAGGGAGTTTGCCACGGCGTTATCCGAGCAAGCCCGCGCCGGTTTGAGGGTACGCGTGTTGTTGGATGCCTATGGTGCGCGCATTATTGAAGCCGAGTTGGTGTCGCAAATGGAGTCTGCCGGCGTTGATCTACGGTGGTTTCGACCGTTATCAACATGGCGTATCTGGCGATCTGACAAACGAACGCATCGCAAGGTGCTGGTATGTGACCAGCGGGTTGGCTACATCGGTGGTGTGGGCATTGCCGACGAGTGGCGTGGCAAAGCCCGCGACGCATCGGAATGGCGCGACTGCCATTTTGAGATTCAAGGTGCAGCGGTTCGCGGTCTACGCGGTGCATTTTTAGATAATTGGAACGAAGCCGGCGACTGGTCTCATGATCTTGCCTGTACGGCGCATGAACCGGTGGATGGCAAGGTGCCGATGCAGGTAGTTCGCGCTTCCACGACGATCGGTTGGACCGATATCGCGACCTTGGTACGCACTTTGATTCAGATCGCTGAGCACCGTTTGGTGGTGGTCACCGCCTATTTCTCGCCCGACGATAAAATGGTCAACATGCTGTGTGATGCGGTCAAACGTGGGGTCGATGTGGATGTGCTTACGGCAGGGCACCATACTGACAGCCGACTCTCGCAATTAGCAGGCCAACGGCATTATGCCAAGCTCCTCGAAGGTGGCGTCACACTCCGCCAATACCAGCGTACGATGTTGCACAGCAAGTTAATTCTAGTCGACGACGAGGTCTGCTGTTTGGGCTCTGCGAATATGAACCACCGATCTTTATCCAAAGACGAGGAGTGTTGTGTTGTGGCTCTATCAGCGGACTTGAATAACACATTAATCCGCGAGTATGAAAAAGATTGCGCAGATTCAGATACCTTGAGCCTAACCGACTGGCAAGAGCGCTCTTGGTGGCAACGTCAACAGGAGCGGCTTGCTGGTTTACTGGTTGAGCAGCTTTAGGCTTATTTTTTTGTGTTCGTCGGCCAGAGTCGATTATTAAGTTCGAGTGCCTGAGTTTGTTTTATGAACAACTGCATACTGCGGTAATTAGGATTCGGCTCTTCGTCGGTCAGCTGGCTGGGTAATCCTCGAGCCGCATACCAGGCATCGCTATTACTCATGGTGAGCGGGCGCATGCGTGGTGTTGGATCAAACAGGCTGTGTCCTAAGAATGTGCTCACATAACGATTTATTCCTAGTAGATGTAACACACTCGGAGCGAAGTCCAGAGAGCTTGAACGACGTATGGTGAACTTCCCTGTTTGAGTGTGAAATGGCGAATAGATCAGTAACGGGATTCGGTCCATAAAGACCGGTGAATAGCGATCTTGTTTTCGCCACAAAGCGCGATAATCATTGTCGGGAAAATGCGCGTGATCAGAGGTGAGAATCACGATTGTGTTGTCGCGTAAAGGGGACTGCTTAAATGCCTGCCAAAATTGCCCGAATGCCGCGTCGAAAGCATGAATCGCGTCCAGAATATAATGTGGCTCTGAGTTGTCTGTCGGGCGATATTTGAATTCTGGGTCCAGCAAGTGATTTCCAGTATGCGTTTCAAAACTGTATAGGCTGAGGTAGAAGGGCTGGTTGGAGGACGATTCACGTCTCTTGAGTTCACGGTTTAGACCCAAGAATA
>JAUHZM010000091.1 GCA_030426005.1 Gammaproteobacteria bacterium | reverse complement strand
AACCTAGTCCGAATTGGTTTGACCCAGTATCTCCGTATATCCTATACAGGTCTTGTCTAACGCCATTCGAAACTCCAAATGCCATCACTGCGCCAACGCGACTGCCCTCGTCGTTTCGTTGTCCGGTAGCGGAAACTATAAGGTCAGCTACGGAATCGCCATTTAGGTCATTGGTGGATGCGACGCGCCAGCCAAAATTAGTGTAGCGAATATCATCGCTATCAACAGCAAAGATTGAAGTGCCTAGAGGAATAGGATTCAGCGAACTTTGAAATGTGGCATCGGCACC
Organism: Gammaproteobacteria bacterium; assembly: GCA_030426005.1. GTDB lineage: Bacteria > Pseudomonadota > Gammaproteobacteria > Arenicellales > Arenicellaceae > Arenicella. Next base: position 9,986 of record JAUHZM010000091.1, on the reverse strand, counting down.
AGAGAATATATCGACTCTTCCGACTGATGACACTTCTATCCCTCCAGAAGCGTATGGATCACCAATAACGATTTCGTCAAAATTGTCCCCATTTTGATCTGCCAAACCGGTTACGGAGAATCCAAATCGACCATGAGAAAGTCCGCTATCGATATGGTGCAATAGTGAACCATCGGCTCCAGAAAATACCCGTACATATCCACGGCCACTTGAATTGCTGGTTTGCGGTGCGCCAACGATGATGTCGTTTAGACCATCGTTATTCACATCTGCATTGCCAGCTACCGCGGCACCGAATTCATCGTTATGACTTAGTCCTGAAAATGACTGGAATATGCTTCCATCCTGGCCCGAGTAGACGGTTACCATTCCCGTTCGACCGAGAACCTCATCCGACGTTCTTGGAGAAGAGATCATATATTCGTCAAAGCCATCGCCGTTAAGGTCACCGACTGTGCCGCCAGCATCGCCGAAGTCACTTCCACTCCAACCGCCATTTGAAATATGTTCTCTCAACACTTTTCCAGTGCTACCTGAGATAATCTTCACTACATCCTCTAACACCTCTCCATATCGGTACTGCTCGACAGAATACATAAAGTCAGTCGCGCCATCTCCATCAACATCACCGGCACTGCCAACCATTTCCCCTAAATTTGAGTCTCCACTCAAATCTGTCGGCCTAATTCCGTTGAAAAAGTATAACCACTCATTAGTCGTGTCAGCGCTGTCGATCAAGCCATCAAAATCCGTATCAGGCAAGGTTGGATCGGAGCCGCTTTGAAGCTCTTCAGCATCACTCAATCCATCAAAATCAGTGTCTGGTAGATTCGGGTTGGTTCCTAATTGTTCTTCCTCGACATCTGGCAACCCGTCCTGATCAGAATCAGTATCGTTTAAGTACAGACTATTGGTTGGCACACCATTGACCACCGTATACATCTCTACCACATCGGTTACAGTCACTGGTAATTCAAATTGCACTCCAAATTTACTGACTTCAATTGCGGTGAGCTCAGCGCCGTCGAACATCAGCGTGGTCGCTTGCGGATCTAAGTGTCGGCCTAATATAGTGATCACAGAACCTTGACTTAAGCTGTAATGATACACGCCAGTGAGTTTCGCATTGGTCGTGGTCGGCGCAATTGAAACGTGTGCTTCTTGATCGCCAAACTGGATGTTGCCAGAGCGATGGTTTTCGCTATCCAACAAACTCACATTCGCGCGATGCACTCTACCCTGCGACGATGACAACACGGGAGTCTGAGAAATGAGATTGATACCAAAACGATCATTGAACAAATTAACCGTAATGGTCTTATCGATCGAATCATCATTCGCGGCTTTCGCTGCGACTACCTCAATACTCGGCGTGTCAGTAAACGCAATGGCTGACGTAAAATAGTTCGTCAGGCTCGTCGCATCAGACAATCGCTTATACAGACCGCCTGAGAGATAACTCAGCAGTTCAAAATCGGCCATGGTCGGCGAGTAGATGCAACAGCTGTCTGGCTCCTCTCCGTATCCAACCAAGTTAACGATCATGCCGGCATCGAGCGCCTTATCGGCCGTCGACATCTCATCGATGGGGTAAGCGTAGGCGTCTGGTATAAAAGAGAATTTGGATCTTGAATCGCCTGACCCGTAGTGACTGCCCTGCACACCAAGCAAAACTGGCACAGCATCAGGGTTACTTCTCACACTGGCTAACTCTTCATAGGCTGTCGCGATGTACTGCTCGATATCTGGCGTATCCCCATAATCATAGACACTGTCAATGGTGTCGAGCGCGTCTTCAATTGCACCTACATCATTTGTCAATGGTAACAATATGCCTGGCCGATTAACGATGTGGCCATCGCCAATATCGGTCGGGTTAGCAGACAGGCCAATCGCTATTTGGTGCTTGCTCAGATCGACGGTGTCAATCAAATCGTACACTGCGTCAATTTGATTGTAGAAATCGTCTTCCTCTTGGAGCAGATTATCGATAAAGATAACAATGTCCGCAGCGCCACTGATCTGTAGTGATTCTGCAGCTGGTTTGAGAATCTGCTCTGCAGTTGAAAGCGGCTGGTTGTCGTATGACAGCAACAATGAATTACTCCGCACACCATCTGAGATCACATAGACCTCAGACCACAATCCTGCACCAGCAGGTAAGGTAAATTGCAGACTAAACTTGTCGAGTGCATCAATGGCAACTAGTTGACCATCGACATAGAGCTCGGTGCCAGCGACGCCCGAACCTGATCTTGAAGGTTCATTATTTGCCGCGTTCGCCAGATGCCTTGCACTCACGATAATCGACGCACCTTCGCCTAGCTGATTCAGCGTTGCAAATGAATTCAAGCGCGGCTCGGTTTTAGTCGGCATCAACTGAGCGTAAACCCCTCCAAAACTATCTGGGAACTGCAGCGCATCACTCCATACCCATGCTTCTGTACCGTTGTGTGATTGCTCGAACGGCAAATCCATAAAGTAGCCATTGCCTTGTGCTGGGACCTCGATTGAATCGAATTCGTAACCAATCTCGACTTGGAAAGTGTGCGTCGCATCAGTATCTGAGTACGGCTTGCTAGCGATAACCTCAAAACCTGATTGATCCAGCAGGATCATGTTCGGCAATCTTTCAACCAAAGAATGAGCAGACTCATACGCCTCAACAAAACCGACTGGCAGCGCCGGAAGCTCATCCTGAACATACTCCACGGACTCAGTGCTTTCTTCGTCGCTATCGCATTCGTACATCGGAGGATTCTCGATTGCGCATAGTTCGTCGTAGTAAGGATTGAGAATGCGATCCATGATTCGGTACTTCTCATAAGAAAGTTCACCATCTTCCAGCTCGCTATGGCCTAGTATCGCAATATTCACAGCGATACCCGACGCGCGCGCTAGGTCGATTGGTGAGCTTTCGAGTATTGGGCCAAACTCGAACTCTGCTGTTATTAGATCAGGGACCGCCTCCGGCGTTGTCATAATCAACATCATCGGCGCTGCATAAAAGCGTGATTCAGGGCCTGACAATAACTCTGTTGCTTGTTCGATACGCTCATCATAGGTCGCCCAATTATTGGCATCGGTGACTTCGATCGAGTTGATTGTGTGCTCCAGCGCGACACGATCATGAGTCAAATCCTGTACAACATTGCTACTGTCAGAGGCCACCATAATGCCCACTTTGGTAGTGGCCAGATTGACCTTTGTCAGCAATGCCAATGCAGCGGCTTTTTGAGCATCCAAGATACTGCCAGGTTGACACTCAGGTTCGATTCCACCGTCACAGCTCGACAGGGCTGCGTCACCTGACGTGATCGCCGAGTTATCGAACATAAGAACCAGATCGGTTGGATTAAACCCAATGACAGCTCCATCAACCGGTTTAACAAACCCATACTCATCAGGCAGCACCACAGCTGGCGCCGTCACGGATACCGGCACCAAAGCACTAAGCACAGGGTTTTCGATAAAGACCACGGTGAGTTCAGCAGTACCCTCACCGACGAAGCCAAGCTCGCCAATCGAATCAGTGGTAAATACCTGAGCGTCTGACGATTGATACTCAACCAACTCAGACAGTTCAGTTATATTGACCTGCTCAACGCGGCCTAAGGCTTCGAAGGTTGCAGATACGTTGATTTGCGCAGCATCGTTGTTCTGACCCAGTGAATGCTCGATTTGCGTTGGTGCCACCGTAATCGATGTAACGAAGAACGGGTCTACATTTCGATCGTTTGGATCTCTTGGTTCTGACTCAGAAATCGCCTCGATAAAATCTGAAATACCATCAGAGTCTGAGTCACCTTCGGTTGGATCAGAATCGTAACGTCGCAACTCATCATAATCACTCAATCCGTCGCCATCGCTGTCTACCACATCCAATTCGGTACCCGCTTCGAGCTCTTCAATATTGGTAAGACCATCATTGTCGAGATCTTCTTCACCATCAGAGATACCATCACCGTCGGAGTCTGGATTGGTTGGGTCGTAGTCAGGCAGGCTGAACTCCAAGCCATTAGGAAGACCATCCTGATCGTAATCACCATTCACCTGCAACACGCGCAGCCACAAGGCGTTACCGACTGTAAGCGGCTGACCATCGCGTTCAAGTTCATCAATGGTTATCGCCAAGGATTGACCGTCTGACAGACCTGAGTCAGTGTGCACGGGAACATCGACACTGACGGTGGACGCGCTGATTGGGTAGGTCACCACATCAGTGAACTCGAGCGGCTCAGTGGTGACGATTCTGCTAGCCGACATCTGACCCGTCAATACGCCGGACGCATCGCTCGGTAATTGAATCTCAACCGTCGTTGTGGTGCCCTCAAGTACAGCTAACTGCGTGGGAATCGAAATCAGGCTGTGGTACATGCAGACATCAATGGCTTGCACCAATACCGGATCGTCGGCCTCGACGCCACGCCAAGCCGAGCCGGAAGTATCGACGGCAACGCACTTACCTAACTCAAATGGTTGCTCAGGTGTAAAGGTGGCGACTGATACAGGCTCCACACCCGTATCAAAGATGCCCTGAACTGGCTGATCATCCAGCGTTAGTGCCGCGATCGCATTGCTGCTGTCACCTAGGTTGGTCACCGGCTCGGAGTATGTGAGTTCCAGTGGTGTAATGTCACTGTTGATCGCTTTAATAAACTGTTGCTGCATTATCGCCGGTTTTCGTTTTGCGAACTCGACTTCGAGTGAGCCCAGTTCAACCAGCGTTGGAGGCACGTTACCACCCGTGACACTATCGATTGAGACCAACACGGATTCGGCTGACTCATTACTCAATTCAACAACACCAGAACCTTGAATTGTATTCAGCGTGCTGCTGTCCAATACTGCATTGCCGTCGACTGACATTTGCAAGCCAAGGTTGGCATCAATCGGGTCAGCAAGATGTTTGAACGTCGCCACAGGGTTGAAATATTGGTCCAGTATTTGCGCATTAATTTGGACCGACTCACCAGCCTCCAATCGACCTACTTCGCCAAACTCATGGTTCGTTTGCGTTGTTGCGCTTAGCTGTACTTGGAATGCATCAGCGGCTGTCACTGTGATCGGTAGCTGTGAACTTGCCACGTGGCCTTGTGGCGTTGGGATCAAGGTCTCAAGACCGTTCTCGGTTAAGAGCTCGGCATGATACGCGCCAGCAGTGCGTGCAACTGACAATGGAATGTGCGCCTCACCGTGTCGCATTTGCAAAATGGCCTTTTCGCCACCCGCTGGCAATAAGCTCACACGTGTGTAATTCGCAAAACCAAAATTAAACCCTTGATACGGAACCTGAATTTCAAGTTCAGACTCAGAGTCGTGTACCACCAGGTTGCCACCACGGTCTAACGCGCGAACCGAAATGTCAGTTTGCCCGCCCGCTTTGACGGTCGTGTTCGCTGTCAGCTCAAAACGTGTGGTCACACCCGTGTCGATACGAATTCGACGCGCGACGGTGATGTGGTCTCGATTTACTAAAGTCGCAGACAAGGTGTACAGGCCAGTGGATAGGTGTGGATCCAGGTTGAGTGAGGTCAAACCGTGTAAATCACTACTGGTTTGGCCAAGCGTCGAACCCTCACCTGAATCAACCGGCGTTAAGTGCCACTCAACCACCTGATTCGGCACGCGTCGACCTGCGTTATCAAGCACTTCAATTTGGTACACCGGGTTCGCATCAACACTAAAGGCGATTGGGTTAAATGTGACCTGATCAGCTGCCTTAAAGAAGCGCAGCTCATTTGGTATGCGAGTTAACGCAACGGTTTGCAAATCGGACTCATCTGTCTGCCCCAAATGATCTGTGATACGCACACGGAAGCGGTATTCATCATCTGGGATTTCATCATTCGGCAGACGGAAACTTAGCACCTGAGTTTCGTCTAAAAAGGTGACGTCCGAGACCACGACGCGTTTTCCCTCGTTCGGTGAATCTTCGATGATTTCGATCTGGACTGGATCATCCCCGTCGTTCGCGGCACGAATTTGCGACAAGCTCACTATGAAGGCATTTCCGTAGAAGTCGTTAGCTTCGTACTCCACTGCCAGGTTGTTTGCGATCGGCGGCAAATCAGGGGTCACGTCGACGTCGATGGTGGCCTCAGACCGTTGGCCTAAGTCATCAACCACGGCAATCACCGCGGGCTGCGATTGCAAGGCTGGAATCCGGTTAGCACGTCGATCACGCAATTGTGTCGTGAGATTGAGTGACACTGGGCCATTCTGATTGCTGGTAACCGGCACCTGGGTGGTAAAACCGTTCCAAATCACCTCGGCTGACTCAATCGCCACCTGATCCTCTGCACGGAAGCTGACATTGAACTGCCCGCGCTCCAGTATTGGTTGAGGTTCGAAAACAAGCTCTGACAGGCTTGGTTTGGTGTCCTCAATAATGGTGTACGACTGGGTAATCGAGTCCTGATTCCCAGCTTTATCACGCACAGTCAATGTGTAGTTCAAGACTTGATCGCGTTGTGCCGTTGTCTCGGTAAAACGGATTGGCCCATCTTCAAAAACGGCCGCAACAACAACCCCGTTACGCGTCAAAATAGCCGAGTCGATACTGCTCTGTGCATCTGAGACATGGCTTGCTATCACAAAGTCGTGCCGTTCCACAATTTGCCCACCCGGCAATAATGGGCCATCAATGTTAAATGGTGAAATGACCGGCAATTGTGTGTCTGAACGTCGCTCGATGGCCACCGGATTCGAACTGGTGACATTACCGAACACGTCGATCGCGCGAACTTGTAAGAATTTGCCGGAGTCACTTTCATCGTACTCGCGGAAGATCACATATTCTGGACCGTAATGCTTACCGATAATGCGGAATGGGCCATCTGCGGTATCTGCCTCATAGTATTCAACCTGATACACCGGCTGAGTAGAATTACTGACTTGCGCGCGAATTTCGAGTGGTTTTGGCGTAAAGGTCGGCACACCAGCGACCGGATGCGTGATAATGACGCGGAAACTATTCACCGGCAGGTCTTCGCCCTGCAGCAATACTTGACGTGGCTCTGAATTGACGATGCGTCCGTCCGCCATTTCAATCCGTGTTCGCACTGTAAACGGTTGACCGTTGCGCAAGTTAGCTGGTACCAACACACGACTCGCAAACGGTGACTGATCCGTGCTCACCACTAAGGTATCGTTTATCAGATATTCTGCGGCCACTGTGCCGATCGGATCAGCGATCGACAATGACAAGTAATCGCCTTGCACCACGACTTTATCTGCCCGCGGAGCGAGAGTAGCGGCGTTGGTGGTGACCTGATTAAGTCCGATCTGGTAAACCCGCACTCCCTGGCTTCCGGTAGCAACTGCCAAAGTGCCAGCATGGTAGTCCATACCTGTGACCGCTTGAGTCAACGGAATCGACGTACCAGGCAGGTGTTGCCAGTTAGCGACCTCAATTGCGCTTAAGCGAACCTCGGTGGTCGTGCGGTCCGCAAGCCAGATCAACCCATCCCCATAGACCATATCGAACACGGCCACTGAATTACTCAGTGTGATGGTGGTATCACTGTCGTCGTTTAGACCTAGCCTGTGTACGACGCCGTCGGATGCGAAGAACAAATAGTCGCCGGATGTAGCGAGCGCGTCGATCGATCCACCACCATTCAACAAGGTTTTTGGCGCAACCAGCTCAGGCACGATGGGCAGTGAATTTAACTCATAGCGCAACAGTGTATTGGACAATGTCGCAACAAACACTGAATCGCCGAACACCGCGAGATCTTTGACTTGTGCATTATTCGGCAACGTTAATGTGCCCGTGGCATTCAGGTTTTGTTTATCCGCGATATACAGCTGATTCGCTGCGGCGACGACCAGGAATCGTTGGGTAACTGCAAGCTGAGTCGCTACTAAGCCGCTGAACACCGTTTTCGGTTGCGTTGCTTGGCGAGGTGTCGTGTTCGACAAACTGACTGCTTCAACGACCTGACGGTCTTGTTGAGCAAGATAGATTCGCTCACCGTCAATCGCACTGAGATGACTGGCTATCGTATAGGCCTGTTGCGGGTAGTGGCTCGACTGCCAGCTGCCGTGTGCAGTTTGTAGAATCTGCGCACCGAACTCACTCGCAGCCGCGACCACCAAACCATTGTAGACCGCAACATCTTGCGTAAACCCGCGCGCATTGGAATCCGCATACAAGGTGGTAATTGGCTGCGCAGCGCGTGAAAGTTGTAGCGCTTGCCCTGCTCCACGACCAAACTCAATTCGGCCACCAATCAGTTCCGCCGATTGAACCTCAGGCAAACCGGTGATTGGGTAGACACCAACGCGAACCGGCGAGGCAGGATTGAGCGCATCAATAAACACCAGCTGGCTATCATTCAGACCGACAAGATATCGCCCATAGGTGTGCAACCAGTCAAGATTCACGCCGAGATCAAATTGGCGCGCAACTTTTCCGGATTGAATGCTAAAGAGGGTTTGGTTGCGACTAACCACGAGGAAACGCCCGCCTTTCTCAACCGCGGCAACCGCATCCGCCACCTCATAGGTGACGGACTGGGCTGTCGTAAATTCAAGATCAAACTCAATGAGGTTATCTTCGAACAAGACCGCAAAACCGGCATTCGAATTGAGCAATTGAATGGCATTCGATGTTTGTTCGAAGGCCGTGGTTCGAGTTGTACTGGTGCGCAGACGCAGACTTTGTGGGGTTAACTCATTGCCGGAACTATTAAACGCCGATACGTTACCACCGATATCGCGCGCCAGAATGCGATCACCGAAAGCCACCAGCTCGACCACTCGCGCACCGTGACGATAGTTGCCCACAACTTGATAATTTTCTACTGGAGCAAGTATCACCAACTGCTGGTCTGAAAGTGCGACGAGCAAGCGATCCGTCAATGCGGTCAATGCCGTGATCTCGGCGTCCAATTCAGCTAACTGCTGCCCGTTCTCATCGAATAGCAACCGGCCTTGTGCCAGCCAAGCACCGCCTGGTCGTGGCAAGATATGGTTATAAACTAAGGCATTTTGATTGGTAAGCGCAGGCTCAAACCCAGTGACCACAGTAATTTGCTGCTCTGTTTGACGCTGATTGCCAAACTCGTCCCGCACGGTTGTTACTATAGTGAGGAAGTTTGTGCCCTCGGGGACGACAAAGCTAAGTAGCTCGTTCCCTGAGAACAATAACGAACCTTGATCATCATAGACTTCAATAGAGACGCCCGACGCGGTAGCTACCACACTCGGATCCAAGCTGAGATCGAGTGTACTGCCCGCAAACACCTCACTGGAGAGACCAATCAAGCTCGGCGCGGGCACACTGAGTCTCGGTGCGATACGTAGACCGACTTCTCGTTCAACGAACTTCAGTTCCTCGCCATAATAATTGCGCACGCGCAGGTAATAGGTATCCAGTTCTTGTACTGCCGGCAGTTGAATTTGCAACTCACCATTTGCTGCAGACATCAGTACTGAGGTAATGAGGTTGCCGTTAAAGTCCGTCAACGCGATACGTGTAAATCGATAGTCGCCTGCGGCGGGACCGACAGACTGGTAGGCCACAACAACACGCTCGCCCTCCTCAAACGCACTGTTATTCTGTGGTTCAAGGATTCGTAACTCAGCGTCCGGGGCTGCATTGGTGGCCACAGTTGCCAGCAATGTCGGTTGACTAATTTGGTTAATTTGCAAGCCCACGGCTTCTGAAACTGGGTCGACAATGTCGGTCCAGCCAAAGGTTCGACCCTGAGTGTCGTGCACCAGATCGATGCGTGCGCCAGATTGCGTCAGCGACTCGTCATTGATTCGGGCAGCATCACCATACACAACAACGACCGGAGCATCCGCGCTGTGCGTTAGGACGCCCGTTGGTGCCCACAGGGTACGTTCAACGTCCACATGGCTTGTGTTGGAAATTGGCAATAACGCTGATGTCTGCGCGTGATGATCCGCAGCAAACACTTGCACATTCGACACCGTAGTCAGGTCTCGATGATCGATCTGGTAGACCACCTGCC
>JAUHZM010000090.1 GCA_030426005.1 Gammaproteobacteria bacterium | reverse complement strand
TCGTGATGACGTGCTTTGGGTGGTGACGCCAAATCATGCTGACTGGTTATATGCCGTAAATGAACCGGCTAGCCTCGAAGTTCGCTTATTTCGCTATGGCATGCCAGTGCGGGGTTTGACTCTTGAGTACGAGATCGGTCCAGACATGCGCGAGTCAGAGGTTCAAGGTCGATCCGTATTGCAAGATGGCGTTACCACAATCGATGTTGGCACACGTACTGACCCAGGGTTTAACACCATACGTTTGTCGGCAGATATCGATGGCCTGAGCTATGAGCATCATATTAAACTTGGCTTTGAGCCGGAGAAGTTAGAGCCTGTGACTCAGCGGCCAGCTGATTTCGATGAATTCTGGCAGGCCGAGGTTAGCCAAGCGCGTCGCGTGCCGATGGTGGTTGAGAGGACCTTTGTTCCAGAATTCTCCAGCGCATTGGTGGATTGCTATTTGATTCGACTTCAGGCGTACGAGGAAGGCAATTACATTTATGGTTACCTAACGGTTCCGAAACGTTCTGGCAAATTCCCTGCGGTGTTTTCGCCACCGGGTGCGGGCATTAAGCCGATGACGCCAGAAAAAGATATTTTTTATGCGGAGTCTGGGATGATCCGTTTCGATATGGAAATCCATGGCATTAGGCCGGACTTAGAGCGGTCTCGTTACGAAGAAGTGAGCCGTGCATTCGGTAAAGGAAATACCAGTTATCTGGTCAACGGCCTAGATGATCGCGATAACTATTACATGAAGAAGGCTTACTTGTCGTCTTTGCGGGTACTGGATTTTTTGACCAGTCTGCCCGAGTGGGACGGCAAGAATTTAATTGCGCAAGGTACCAGCCAAGGTGGTGCACTGGCCTTGGTCACCGCTGCTTTGGATAAACGGGTCACCGCGGTAGCTGCGAACCATCCGGCACTGGTGGATATGGCTGGTTACATGAAGCCCGGTCGAGCAGGCGGGTATCCACATTTGTTTAGCCGTTTTAGTGGTATGGATACAGACCCCAAGCTCACGACACTTGCATACTATGATGTGGTTAATTTTTTGCCTCGTATAAAAGTTCCGGCATTCATGTCCTGGGGTTATAACGATGAAACTTGTCCGCCAACCACCAGCTATGTGGCGTTTAACGCGATCCAAAGCGAGAAGAAAGCGCTGATCACACCAGCCACTGAGCACTGGATATCCGCCACCACTCGACGAGCGATCTTTACTTGGATCCAGTCGGGGCTCAAATAAAGTGTAGTAGATTGCGTTGAAAGAGAGGGATCAAACTAACGAGCACGCAATCCGTGGCATGCCCGCTGGTATTCTTCTAGCCGTGTGGAAAACACCGAGCTATCTGTTAGTCCGATGATAGTTCACTGACAGATCGTGGAACATCCTCGAAACCGGGTAGATGTGAGTTAATTTTGATTGGCCGAGGTATCTAGAAACCGATCTAACGCAAGCTTTGATAATTGAATAGCCTCGAGTGGCTTCAAGCCATCGGGATACACTTCCTGCTCGAGCACGACCCATTGTGTGCCACCGACTTGTTTATTCGCTGCAATTAAGGCCGGCCAGTTGATGGTGTCTTCGCCAATAATTGGTCGGGCGTTCGATGCTGATTCCGGACTACTCGCTTTATAGTGAATGGCGAACGTGCGCCCTGGGTGTTGCCGTACGATAGTTTCAGGCTCAATGCCGGCGGTTTTAGCCCAACCGGCATCTAGCTGCATTACTAGGGCTTCCGGCGTAGAGTGCGCAATGTGATCCCACAGCGTCGTTGTGCCTCGGTACGGCGCGAACTCTTCCGCATGATTATGATAACCAAATCGAAAGCCGGCATCGGTTACCGGTTTGTGTAAGCGATTCAAGTCAGCGATGGTCTGCCAAACAGTCTCAGGTGCAAATGCGCGATCGTCCCAAGCAATGACCAGCATCGGCACCTCAGCAGCTGCATAAAACTTTAGCGTGGCGTCGATCTTGTCTGGCGCCAGCCACGGGAATACGGTGTGGGCACCGCTGATTTCCATTCCTTGACGGCGAATAAATTCCGCTAGGCCAGTCGGGTAGTCGGCAAATTCACCAAATTCATTCGCAAGTTCAACACCTTGAAATCCCATCTCTGCGAGGGCTTGGATGGTGCCTTTGAAATCGGTCTTGAGCGCCTCTTTTACTGACCAAAGCTGCACCGATACCTTGAGTTCTGCACTTTGCGCCTGTGACGTCAGGCATAACAATGAAATGATAATAAACTGTGTGACTTTGAGCATGTCGAATATGTCCTTTCGAAGATTTCCTGAGGTTGCTCATTATGCCGACACCGATGGAAAACGAAAGCGTTGTTTGTCCTAAGATCGCTATTCCAAACGGAAATCAATTTTTTCAGCGCGTAGCGTGTTGAGCCAGAGTTCAAGCGCTAAGCAGTTTAGTAGCAGCATCGTGTATTCAGGTTGCGAGCCGTGTAGGGCGCTATCTACGATACGGCGATCGACAAACTGTGGCCAGGTCGCGGCAGGGTCCAGCAGCACGTCACGAATCGTATTGAGGTTTTTATTCCAGCCGTCGTAGTAGTATCGCTGTAAAACGCCAACGCGACCACGTCGTCTAAGTTCGGCTGGAGCATAATCTGTTAATGCAGTTCTTAGAATCGTTTTGTTATGGGTCAACGAGTGAGCTTGATACGCAGGCGTTATCAGACCTTGCTCGATCAATGATGGGTGAATGCACGGGTGAATACGAGTCAAACCACGGGGGGCGGAATGTGTTCTCTCATTCTCCTGCGCGTTTAGATGACTGCTCTGAAATAAAAAAGCGCGGTGATATCGGCTTTCTACCGGAATGTCTGAGCTTGTTGTATAGGGTGTATTCAGCGTGCCGTTTTTGTTCCCGAGTATGTATTGCGGGTAGCGCATTGTACGCGGCTGGCGGTGTAAGACCGTGTTGAGCCAGGTTTTGTAGATGTGGGGGATTTCTCGTGCGCGCGCAGAACACAGTGTCCTGATAAAAGTACCCATGTCGCGGTGCTGCCAGAGGTCACGTAATAGATTACGCTTTGGGGCATAGAGTTCATCACCGCCGGTGCCGAACCAGATATTTTTGAGCCCCCGGCTGGCTGCCAAGTCGTAGCCTTGGTTGATCATGCCTTGATAGGGGTTGATCCCTGGGGCAAATAAACTAACCGGCTGACTCAGCAAGTCATCAAAGCAACGGGAGGTTATTTCAACACGATGAATGGCGAGCCCTAGTTTCTTGCTCAAGTGTTCGGCGTAAAACCATTCATCCTCGTCCGGATAATGTGGTAGTGAGAGGCTGATGGCTTCCAATTGGGTTTGCTGCAACTGAGCGATAGTCGCGAGCGCACCTGAGTCAAGGCCGCCACTGAGAAATAGCCCGATGTTGTCGATGGCTTTCGACGCGTCTTGCACGGCATCTTGGTATGCCTGTAACCATTGGTGAGCAGCCGTTTGCGTATCGCGAGGAATTGGTATGCAACGTGCAAGAGGTTCGTAATGAGGGAGGTGGTGTATTTGATCGTTCCTTACTTTCAGTCCTTGTCCGGCGGTTAGTGCAGACACTTCCTGAATGAAACCAGCATCGTTGACTGGCATGGAATAGGCTAAGAAATGTCGTACAGAATCTGAGTTGATTGAAACAGAAGCGCTGTATTTTGTTAGCAACTGCCTGGCGTCAGTACTAATCGTTAAACCATCCTGATGCAGGCAGTAATACAGTCCGGGTGAATCATAAACGCCGCGAAACAAGTACAGTTCATCTGAATCGACAATGATCGCTGTGTAGGCGCCTACGACATGGTGATGCGTTGCAGCCTGCCATTTCTGAAAGGCCAGAAGCAAGAGTGTGTGGTCGTCGGTGTCTAGTGCAACATTACCGAGAGACCTTAGAAGCTTTTCGCGTCTGAACAGTCGACCTGAGAAAAAAACAATGCTTCTTTCTCTACTATGGTTCTGCGTTTTAAGAGTGAAGACGTTGTTTGAGTCAGTAAAGTGAACGCTCGAATTTTGGCTAGTCGGTCGCAAGAATCGCGAAATTACGTATTTCTACGATTGGATTGAGGGACTCCAGGATCACCCGGATTTAAGCTACCACCCAATGTGATATCTCGAACATCACCATAAACCGTGAGGCATGGTTTGATGTACTCAGCGAGTGCGTCAGTGCTTGAGCCATGTTCCGCACACGAGCTCCTGCAGCGAGCTGCGACAGGCAGAGATAGTGTGTTGGAGTTAGGTTTTATCATCCGTTGGTGTAGGGGCGTGTAGGATTGTAGTAAACGACTCGACAAGTATTAACGGGGTTTGTACAAAAGTCCAGTATCCGGGGGGGGGTATTACTCCCGCGAAATCGTCTGCATAAATACGATTTGATACTAACCCATCTCAGGTATTCGACGAGTCAACAAAAACGGGCCCCAGGAGAGCGGGCCCGTTCAAGTTCAGCTTTTAAACTGATTGTTAAGGTGTGAACTGGAGGGCACTGTTCTCTAGATCAAATAAGTTAGTCGATGTCGAGAACAATTCGTAGATGGAGTCAGATGCACTCAATGACGCCGCCGCGGATAAATCCACTTCAGTGGCGGTTGCGCCATTTCCTTCTGCTATTCCACTCAACCCAGAGGGCGACGCAATAGACTCATAGGCAAATGAGATGCTGTTGTCGGCACTCAATGTGACCGAAAATGTATTCGGCCCGGCCCCGCCGAAGAGTGAAAAACGCGGCACTGCCAAGAATGAGATAGTCTTAGAGCTACCGTTATCCAGGCTAGCGACAACGATTCCTGCTTCGCTCGGATCTAGGTCAGCCCATAAGGGCGCGATGCGTGGAGCACCCAGTTCAAGCGTTGTAACGCTGGGCGAAAAGTCATTTGGAGCACCACTGCCAAAGGTCAAGAAACCATTGGAGTTAACGAATACCGTGTCATAACTTTGGCCTTGGAAAGTGAAATCAAAGCCGAGATCAATTTCGCTGGCATCCTCGTCTCCTAGCGCCAAGATAGAGCCTTCAATTACGAATGCATCCAGCACATAACGACCGCCGTCGAACGGTGCACCTTGACCTGGGTCTTCACCATCGAAATCCGTATCGCCAAAGTAGCTCACCGCGATTGCGTAGTAGCCGTCTTCAGGAATCTCGAATTGGATTTTGGAGAGTAAACCATTGCTATCATCGTTGAATGCCACGAGTTCCGCTTGCTCGGAATCACAACGAGGTTTACGTCGATGATGGTGACCACGATGCTTGCCATAGCGCTTGTCTTCTACGCTCAGATTTTTACAATGATACAAGCCCATCACACTGTCGATCTGGCCAGTCACGATCTCGGCAACCAAGGTCGATCCGGCATCCAGAGGCGAGTCAATCAGATAAAAATCGATGTCTTCGCCCGATGGCGCTAGTGCGGTGAAATCGCGAAACGTGTCGATACTGTCAAATGGCAGACCTATTTTGCTTGCCGTTTCCAAGCTGTTATTGCGTTGGTGGCTACCAAAACTCCGCTCATAACGGTCAGTGTAGCCGAGGCCGACGCCAATAAATTTAGTTTTGCCATTGGCCAGGTCAAATACATCCGGGTCGCTGAACAGTTCGTACTGCGCTGCTTCGGTCAGCAACTGAACTTTGCCGAATATGCCATAACCGCTGGCTGCACTGAGGTCAGTTTCAGTTTCGAATTGACTGGTTGCCGCTATGCCAGAACTTACTCCGACTAAGCCATCAGTCGACGTCATATCACCGTGCGTGATTTTGACTTCAGAGCGCAAGATGTTTGCCCAATAGCCATGATGCGGGAAGCTGTCGGTGCATAGAAAACTGTTGTCACGGATTTCAATGCTGAACGTATTGCTACTGGTGCCGTCTGTAATCCCATACTCTGGCACACCGTCCCAGGTGACTGAGAAGGTGTGGTCCGTCGCGTCGTAGCTGACGATGCCGGCGATATTGGGAGACAAGTCGTCCCAGAATCCCGCAATCCGCGGCGGCCCCGACAAGAATGACGCTTCGTCCTCAATGAAATTGCCGAACGCGTCATCGGCACTGCCAAAGGTGATAAAGCCGTTGCCGTTGATGTAAGCAACACTATACGGTTCGCCTGCAATACAGAACTCAAACGGCAGTGGAATGGCCACATTACCGTCGTCGCCGGTATTCAATGGCTGACCCGGTACTGGTAGATTGAACAGGATGTCCACGCCGCTGATTGGTGAACCAGCCACCGCGGTGACAGGTGTCAGGTCGCCAGGTAAGTCCGTGAGGCCATTGCCAGATTCGTTCGCACCGTTATAGTACTCTTCGGGTCCAGGCAAGGTGGCGCCGGGTGTGCTAAAGCGGTCATTACCAGATAACAAACTATTCACATAGATCGCATAGTCTTCGCCTGGTGTTAGCCCGGTCAAAGTGTACGTGCCAGTGATGGCGTCGCCTTGGCTATAGTCACGGGTGAAATCACTACTGATCGCTGAGACCGCGTCGGCAAACGGATCATTTAGATTGCGTGCAATCACATTAATGCCGGTCAGCTTACTGTCCCCCAATAAAATAGTGCCAGAAATGGTGCCGGTATTGGCAAATGAGGCGTCTGGGTACATACGCGATAAGGCCGCAATATCATCCGCATGCGGGGTACGCGAAACCTGATCAATATCAGAAAACAGGAATGGGTACATGGTCTCGATCAAGTCGAAACCAGGATCCAATGGCGACGGTGGTGGGCCAAACGTGGTGTTATCCGCGCCAGCGCCAGTATTGTCTGAGTCGCCGTAGATCTGACCGTTCACTTCAGTGTGCGCCAGATTGGAGTAATGACCAAACTCATGCACCATGAGATTTAACAAGCCTTCAAGACTGCTGATGGCTGGTCCATTTAGAAATGAGTAACCTTCTAAAACCGTACAGCTGGGCTCATCCAGAAATTCCGGGCTGGCAAATCCGAGAACTCCGGACCCGGCGCCGAAAAGCAGGTCAAATATCTCACCGGTGTCGTCAAACACAATAGCTGATACACCATCGGGACCTGCGGCTTGCAGAAATGGTGCGAAGTTGGTGACGTCTACATCCACGGGTAGTTGCCCTTGATTACTGTAACTGATGCTGGCAGTTGACACATCTTCCCAAGCTTGGAATGCGTCAGTGACCGCTTGTACCGCCACAGTGCTGTCGAGGATGCCGAGAGCGCCCTGGTCTGGGTTAAAGGGCACATTTTGTCCCCCGTTTGGCCACAGGTAAGGAACGCCGGATTGACACACTTCTAATGGTCCACCGGCTTGCGCGGCGTGGTTGGTAAGGAGAGCCAAGCTGCCGGTCAACGCGACAGCAACAAGTTGTAATTTTTGCTTAAATAGTTTCATGATGCCCTCCTTTAGCGTTGCAATAACGATTCAATTTCTTTGACAAACTCGTCATAGTCGATGCCCACATCGCTTGGTGTGACGAATGTGGTCGACATGCCTCGAAACAAACCTTGGTTGTTATGCTGGTTACGCACAAAAGTGCCATCTTTAAAGCTGAATAGCCCCTGGCCGACACCAACCGTCATCGATAAACCAATCGAACTGGGGCGTGTAGTGAAGAGGAGGTATTCCGTGCCCACTGTGAGGTTAGGTGTATTAAACCCGCCGACGAAGCGCACGCCGTTTTTAGCGACGGGCCGTTTCAAGGAGCCGATCATTTGCACTTGAATCAAATTAGACTTCTTACCTTTTTCGCTGGCAAGGTCGCCTTTGATCAGGTCGCTGACGCGGATGGTGTAGGTCGTGGTATTGAGCTCGCCACCGCCGACACTGACCGAGTCAGAATTAACCGCGATGACTTCGCCGCGGAAAATCTTTTCAGCAATGCTGGTAAGTTGGCCCAAGTTCATCTGCATCACGGTAGTGGCATTTGCATTGACCCAGGGAAGAAGTAGTAAAACAAGTAATACTTTGGGGTAGAAAAATGTAGGATTTTTTCTCATATGAAACTCCTGTAGGAAGAGTGTGGTGAGTTATGACGCAGCGTCTATGCTGCGAAGACTTCGCGCTGAGCTGGCGAGACAGAGTAGGATTGGAATAGAGGCTTTTGTAACGCAAGCCCCCCGCCAGCGTGTCAGCATGCGAGCAGTATACTAAACATTTGTCTCACTTTGCGCGTTTTAATAGACGATTGATTGTTTTTTTTTGAGTTTCACAAATCCAAGACGTGACGAGGTTATGGTTTTGTGGCACCATTTTTGGTGGGGTGTAGGAAGCAAAAATAACTGGGTCATAGGGTTGGTTGTCGCTCGAATTGGGGTGGCATGGGTTTGTTTGATTCTTTCAGTGGCTTCTTATTAAAAAACTAACGTCATAGTGAGCCAATGAAATTGAATTATTTTTTGCGCACGCTGGTGAGCAGTGTCTGCTTATTGGGGGTAAGTTGGGGGGTGCACAGTGCACCTGCGGTCATCGAAGTGGGTAGTGGTGTATTGCCTGTAACCAGTGCACCTGGAGCCGGAACAGCCACACCATTCACCACCATTAGCTTTGATGCCGAGTTTGCGTCACCACCGAATGTATTTACCATGACGGAGGAGAACGCCGCAAACCCTGATCCTTGCACGATCAGGATTCGAAATGTCACCACCACCAGCTTCGAAGCCGCCTGTCATGAGCCGATTAATGAAGATCGAGCATCCGGCGGAATGATCTTCGAATACATAGCCGTTCAAGATGGCACCACCTCGGTGCCACTGGCCACCTCGGGTGCGGTGGATTTTGTGTCTGCCTGTCGCGATATTAGTGCACAACAATACGGTCCAAACTGTGCGGCTTGCTCAGGTGCTCAGAGCTACGTTGGAGTAACCTTTCCAGGCGGAGCGTTTAGTGCAGCACCGGCACTTTTAACCCAGGTACAAACCACTAACAATCAGGTGTCGGGAGAGCCGGTATTTCTTGATACAGCCGTGCGACAAGGTAGCCTTTCTGCGACAGGGTTTGATTTATCACTCGATCAAATGGAAGCGGGAACGGGTCCGCTGGCGACAACAGAAGAAGTTTGTTATTTGGCTGTGGAACGAAACGGTTGTCAGACTTTGGATCTGAGTTCGCTGGGTGGACCCGCCTCAGTGGCGTTTCAAGCGCAGACTGGCGGTAACAATATTGATGGTCATGGTAACTCGTGTACTAGTGGCGAGGGCGTTGGTTTTGCTGCTGGTTGCTTTACGACGACACCAATCGCGGTGGCCAAGCAAATCACCAGAAATGGAAACAACGGCGGTTTCTTACGTCGATGCAGTGTTAATTCGAGCGAAGTAATTTTAACGTTTGATGAAGACCGGGTGTCCGATGGTGAGCGCAATCATATCGACGAAACCGCATCTGTGCTCGCTTTTGGGAGTGCCTTCACGACACCTGTCACAATGATTGAAGCGCAGGCTGTATTGCGCGGTCGCTGGGTAAAATTTGAATGGTCTACTAATTTTGAATTGTTCCATCTCGGGTTTAACCTCTGGGCTGAGGTCGATGGCGAGTGGATTCAAGTAAACCGTCGTTTCATATCAGGCAATGGCCGGGACTCTGAGAAACTAAAAACTTATAAAAAACGAGTGCGACTTACTCGTTATCAGGCTAACAAAGCTTCGCGCTTTGCTATTTCGAGTGTCGACTCTCAGGGGGTCGAGGAATTTTACGGGCCATTTGAATCCGGAGAGCGATATGGTGTTCGTAGTGCTCCTGAGAAGATTGATTGGGCAATGGTCAAATCTGAGTTCGAGCATATTACTGGTGCGCGATTGGTCGATCGCGAGCGTCGTCGTCGGATTGGTACGACGTCAAGTTGGCGTCGGGTAGCAGCGGGACAAAATCCTAGACGTGGTTTTATTGAGTTTGAGGTAGAAGGCAGTGGTATTCGTAAGTTGTCGGGTGGTGAAATACTCGCAGCTGCACCAGGCTATTCAGGGGTTAATCTAAACCGTTTGGCAATCACACTGAATGGTGCACCGGTGGCTAGGCACATTGTGAGTGGCGACCAACGCCTATCCAGTGAAGACGATATTTACTTTGCTGCCCAGGCACCGTCTGGCGAGGATGCAATCTATTTGAGCCGTTATGTATATCGGCTGGAGTTGGATCGGCGGCTTGCTCTTGAAGCAAACCTATTTGACGCCAACCCAATTGACAATCAGTCGGTCTCAACTCAGGCTATGACGAGCGTCGAGCTGACACAAGATAGGGAGTATTCTGCATCCAGTGCAGGTGACACGCCTTGGTACGATGCCCGGATTATGTCGACCGGATCACCAGCCAGCCACAAGTATCACTTCGAAT
>JAUHZM010000089.1 GCA_030426005.1 Gammaproteobacteria bacterium | reverse complement strand
ACACCTGTTTATCATCGGCAACTATCCACTGCCAAAAAGATTAAAATGGTTAAGTGCATGATATAAATCATAAATTTTGCAATGCATTTCAAAATCAGAGTGACGCGGCACGATCTCATGATAAGCCGAATAAAACGCTTGCGGAAACCCGCCAAACAGGCGAGTCATGGCAATATCTGCTACCGGATCCCCAAAATACGGTGCCGGATCAAAGAAAATTGGCTCGTCTTGCAGGGTTATGGACGCGTTTCCAGCCCAAAGATCGCCATGCAACAACGCCGGCTTCAGTGTTTTAAGGTCTATTAATTCACCCAATCGACTCATCAGATGCAGAATCTGAGCTTCAATGTCATTGGGCAGCCCATGACGCGTCGCCATAGCCAGCTGCGGTGCCAGGCGACACTCGCGGTAAAAAGTCACCCAATCTGAGTGCTCGCTGTTTAGCTGGGGAGTGCGCCCAATATGGTTATCAGCAACCCAACCAAATTTTGACGATGTTAGGCAATGTTGCTTGGCTAGCAATCGCCCCAAGTCCTCGGCACTGCGCCCTTGAATGGGCCGACCTAGGTCCATATATTCCATTACCAGCACCACAGTATCGTCTTCACGCTGCGCGCTAACCGGCTGTGGATACCAATGGGCACCTAAGGCATGCAAAGTTTGTAATGAGTCAAACTCGCTCTCCAGCGCCGCTGCCCCATCACCCCTATTAGACTTAGCAAAGAATCGGGTTCCGTCTCGCGCCAATACCGAGTAGGCGTGGTGTGAATCGCCGCCCATAACCGGATCGATGGCTGTGACGGGCTGATTTAAGCCGCGTTCAATCAGTTCTTGTACGGACTCAGAGTTCAATTCAACACCGACTCGAGTTGATCCAAGGTGTGTTTGGTCAGCACCTCGCGCGCGGAGATCGGTTGCTTAGTCGGCATCAAACCAAGCGCATGGAGCAAATCACCAATCAAAGACTCAGGCGTCTGACCATTTACCCGCGCTGACTGCAAAGAATACGAACCATCTCGTTTAGCCATTCGCTGTCCACTGGCATCCATGACTAGCGGTGCATGATGATATTTAATTGGTTTAGACTGCGGCGCCAACAAAGACGCCAGATAGAGTTGTCGATCTGTGCTGTCAGCTAGGTCTGCACCGCGCACAACGTCGGTGATTCCTTGCGCAAGATCATCAACCACCACCGCTAACTGGTAAGCAAACAGCCCGTCAGCGCGTCGAATCACAAAATCGCCACAGGTCTTAGCCAACTCTGCGTTGACACGCACACGGATTGCTGGGGACTTATGCTGCGCTTTAGCCGCTTGTTGTTCAGAATTGAGGTGTCGACAGGTACCCGGGTAAACGCCCGTCTTGCCATGCGGTGCGCTGGCCGCCGACTGAATATCCTTACGCGAGCAATAACATGGGTAAGTAAGCCCTTGCTGAGTTAATAGATCCAACCCTTGCTGATAAAGATCCGTGCGTTGCGACTGATAGACCACCTCACCGTCCCAGTCTAGACCAAACCAAGCTAGGTCATCTAGAATTGCTGCGTCACTGCCTGCTACCGTTCGGGGCGTATCGAGGTCTTCCATGCGCAATAAAAACACACCTCCATGCAAGCGCGCATGCAACCAAGCCAACAAGGCGGTCTGCACATTGCCTAAGTGCAGATCACCGGTTGGAGAAGGGGCATAACGCCCGACGTAGTTTGCCGCTTTTTGCATGCGGCAAGCATAGCAAATCCGATCTAAGCTGCGTAGCTTGGCCTGGTTGCGTTTGCTTTCCGAAAAAGCAGGTTATCCATCGACCAGCGTGAGCCACCTTCGCTCAACAAAAAACCTAATACCAACATCCACCAGTAATGCAGGTGGTCCGGCATAACGACGAACTGAATCACCGCCGTCATAATCAAGAGGCCGAGCGCACTGACCCGGGTAGCAAGCCCCAATACCAGCATCACCGGTAAAATCAGTTCACCGGCAGTTGCCATCACAGCTGCTGGCATGGGCGCTAGATAAGGAATGGCCCAATCATCTGCAAAAAATTCAACCGTACTTTCAAAATCGCCAATCTTGACTAGACCGGAGCGAAAAAATAGCCAGCCAACATAGATGCGTGCCGTAAGATTGATGAGCGGCCCTAAGACACGGGCACAAAACACATTGAATTTGGCAAAGAGATGCAACATGGTTCCTCGGTGGTGGTGGCCTCAGCTCAGAGCTGGGTCGCTTTGTTACCCGTTAACCAGCAGCGATTGTTCGAAACAAAAACCCAGCACTGCCGCCAACGCTTGTTCATCTATAGACCCGTGAACAGCCTCAATTGCTTGCAGCAAATGGGTGGATTTTTTTAGTTGTTTGAAAAAGAGCAGCTCTTCACCCGTGAGACAACGACTCACAACCTGACCTTTTATCTTATAAATGAGCACGGCGTCCTGACTCTGATCCAAATGAATTGACACCGGCTCAGCATAGTCGGGCAAGGATTGACGACGAATCTCATAAATCGGGAATGTCGATTCGATCAGGTGAACGCTTGGATCGAGTTTAATCGGTGTCGTCAACATCTCGTCTTGCGGCATCGCATGCGTGTCGAGCGTATCGCCAGAGTCTGCAAAGTAAGCACGATGCATTGCCCATTCATAGGTGATCAGATCAGCCAAATAAGGCAACGAATCCATCCCATCAATGTTCACTTTCGCCAATTCCGCGCCGTACGTGTGAATATCACCGTTTGACGGCGGTGATTTCGAAATTGCTGCTTGCACCATGGTGCGAAAAAAACCCGCTCCGACCACGCCCAAGGTGGCCGGAAACACCTCTGCCAGATAATCATGCACAGCCGCCTGCACGTTATTCCGATAGATTGCTACTCGGTGTTGATGACTGGGGTCAATACCTTGTGCCATTGGCTCGTCAGACAAGACAGCGTCGAGGAACTGAGCCTGATGCTCAGCCAATACAACGGACCCTGATGTAATCGACGGGGAGCCCGAATCGGATCTGTCCACGGTACTTGTGACGGACGCTTGCACCGCATCCGCTTTATCGCACTCCGCACACAAGTCTGCCAAAGGCGGCAAGTCAGAATCCCACTCAATCAGGGTTGGCTTGTGCCCCAAGGTCGATAAACTATGCCGGTAGAGCGCCCATACGTCATCCGTAATGCTGTGGTCATGTGTATCAATCAGCACGGTTTCGGAACCACGATCAGACTGGCGCGTCACCACGGTATGGCCAGCTAGGTGGTATTGCTGCACGAAATCTGGGTTTAAGGCTGCCAGATACGCCTTCGGGTCACGCGCTAAATTGGTTGCCGAGACATACACATTGTTTACGTCGACCAGCAAGCCACACCCGGTGCGCGACGCCAAGGTATTTAAAAACTCGGCCTCTGGAATTTGCAGATAATCGAATAGCAGGTAATTGGATGGATTCTCAATCAGGATTTGCCGCCCAAGCGCCGACTGCATCTGATCTATATGCTCACACATGATCGCCAGCGACGATTCGGTCAAAGGCAAGGGTAGGAGATCGGGTAGGTGACGATGCGAATATGCACTCCAGGCCAAGTGCTCTGACACCAACAGAGGGTCGACTTCGTCAACCAGCTGTTTGAGTGCCTGTAGATGCGCTGCATCTAGATCATCGGCACGGCCCAACGATAAACCAACACCGTGCAATGAAATGGGGTAATCCTGCCGCAACGTTAACAATGCATCGCGCGCTGCAGAGGCCCCAAAATAGTTCTCAGAGTGGGCTTCGAAAAACCCTAAGTCGGGTTTAGAGTCCGCTACGGCCTGGAACAGCGGCGACCGGATGCCTAAACCCGACTTCATAGTGGTTAAGAATCAGCCTTCATTTCCGCTTTTTTCTTGGACTCTTTAACCACGCCGCCAACGATTTTCTCGCAGGTGCCTTCTGGCACGTAGATCCACTCGTTCGCATCACCATCAGTTTTGGCCATGCCTGCACAACCGTGGCCGTTCGCACCACAATCATTCATGCCTGCTTTGGCTACGCCTTGGCACTTTTCGTAACCTTCTTTACCAGCATGTGCCAGATTGGTATTCGCAGTCAATGCAACCGCCAGTACGGATGCCGCCAAAGCGGTTGATTTGGTATTTTTATTCATAGTATTGCTCCTTATCTTGGTTTGGGATTTTTGGATACTAGTTAGATCTACTGCAAGTATCCTTTTGTTTAACTGCCTGGTGCGGTGAGCACCGGCAGTATCGAACCACGGACCGACAGTGTGCCACAGCCTTTGTGAGCGTGGACACTGCAACCTACGGTTAAATTGATTCGCCGTGCTTATCGACCAGTCGACCACCGACAACCGACGCGTCTTGTTGTTCCGCAATTCGCTTACACGATTTAGCCAGTCGTTTCTCATCGGTACCAGATGGCGCATCAGCATCGCCGGCACAGATTGCGACGATATTGCCACAAGTACCCGCAGGCACTTTAATCCATGCACCACGTGTGTTGTCTTCGGGAGCCGATCCCTGACACGAGGTGCCTAGAGCCTTGATGGCACAATCATTTTTACCACCTTTGACCACGTCAGCACAACGTTCAGTGGACGAACTAGCCTGCGCCAACGGCGCGGCACTGAGTAAAGCCGCAGAGAGAATCGAACTGGCGATCGCGGCATTGAAACTGACTTGGGCGGATTTATTACGCTTGCTTTGCATGGTGAGCACACTCCTCATCGTGGTTGCTTATCAAATGTTACACTTCATAAGAACCGCAACCTCCGCGGATGCTTACACGTTTTTTCCACAATTCCACTTTTATCGAGCAAAGCAACATGTCCACACATCAACCGCATGCCGAGATCGTCACACTCGACGCGCTTTACTATGAGCCTGAACTGGCGTCGATTCATCTATTACGATCCGGTGATCGAATCGCCATTATCGACACCGGCACAGTATTTTCAGTCCCACAGGTTGAGGCTGCCTTAAAAGCACAAGGATTGTCTTTTGAACATGTCGACTTAATCATTCTGACACACATTCATCTTGATCACGCCGGTGGGGCTGGCGCGTTGATGCAACGCTGTGCGAATGCCACGCTGGTCGTGCATCCGCGCGGCGCACGTCATATGGCCGACCCGAGAAAGCTGGTAGCAGGCGCCAGCGCTGTATACGGTGAGGCTGAGTTTGCCAAACTGTATGGCGAGATCATTCCAATTGATGCTAACCGCATGTGGCAACCGGAAGACGGCGAATCACGTGACTTTAATGGCCGCAAACTGACCTTTCTAGACACACCAGGCCATGCCAGTCATCACCACTGCATTGTGGACCACAACAGTAACAGCGTCTTTACCGGCGACACTTTAGGTATTGCCTACCGAGCCTTGCGCGCAGACGGTAAGGCATTTTTGATGCCCACCACCACGCCTGTGCAGTTCAACCCAGACGCACTGCACGCGTCCATCGACAAAGTCATGGCCTACCAACCAGAGACTCTGTATTTGACACACTACGGCGCCTTCCAGCCAACATCAGCGCACATTGCCGGACTGCATGAACAAATCGACGACTATGTCATGTTGACGAAACAGGCGGCGGAAAGCGGAGACGATTTCGAAGCTGACCTCAGTGCACGCTTGCTGGATTACCTCACACAACGTTGCTTGAACGAGGTACCGGGCGTGGATGAGTCCACCGCGCGCCATTGGCTTAAGCTTGATGCGGGCCTGAATGCTCAAGGGCTGGCGTTTTGGTGGCAACACAAACGTGCCGCATAAAAACGCGGTTTCGAGCCTGTCTTATCACTGCGTGACGGGTTAAAATCGCTGCTCGAAATTTTGGGCTAATGTGCCAACTGAGATATTCCCTTGAAAGACCAACTACATTCGCTGTTCAGCCAAGCTATTGAACAGCTCAAAGCCGACCAAGTCATTCCGTCAGATCACCAGATTACGCTGATGTTTGAACGGACTCGGCAGCGTGAGCATGGTGACTTCGCTACCAACGTTGCCATGACCCTGGCTAAACCTGCGCGCCGTAATCCACGTGAACTGGCTGAGTTGGTTGTGGCCGCGTTGCCAGCGGATGACTTGATTACCAAAGTCGAGATCGCTGGCCCTGGGTTTATCAATGTCTTTCTAGATACCAGCGCACGCTATGCGGTCGTCAGCAATGTGCTTGCAGCAGGTGATCAGTATGGCTTAGCGCCTGCAGGCTCTGGGCAGAAGGTCATGGTTGAGTTTGTATCTGCCAACCCGACCGGTCCGCTGCACGTTGGCCATGGCCGCGGTGCCGCGTATGGTGATGCGCTTGCGCGCGTCTTGAGTGCCGCCGGGCATGCCGTCGAACGCGAGTATTACGTTAACGATGCCGGACGTCAGATGGATATTCTGGGCGTCAGTGTGTGGATTCGCTATCTGCAAGCCAATGGCATCGACACCACCCTGCCAGAGAACGCGTACCAAGGCGACTATGTGGTCGAGATGGGTAATCAGCTCGCTGCTGAACATGGCGACGCTTACGTTGTCAGTGCAGAGGATATTACCCAAGCACGTGGCGAACTGGAGTTGGAAGCTGCACTAGACGCCGTTATCGCACTGGCAAAAAGCCGTCTGGGCGAAGCCGGTTTTGGCGTGTTTTTCGAGTTAGCCTTAAACACGATTCTGGACGACATTCGCCAAGACCTTGGCGAGTTTGGCGTGCACTACGACACTTGGTTCTCAGAGCGTTCGCTGTACACCGACGGTAAAGTCGATGCCGTGGTCAAAAAGCTACAAGCGTCTGGCGACATTTATGAGAAAGGTGGTGCCCTGTGGTTTAAGACCACGGCCTATGGCGATGAAAAAGATCGCGTGGTCGTGCGCGAAAACGGTCAGCCGACCTATTTTGCTTCCGACATTGCGTACCACGCAGATAAATTGGAACGTGGCTTTGATTTAGCCATCAATGTCTGGGGCTCAGACCACCACGGTTATATTCCGCGTGTGGTCGCGGCGTTACAGGCGCTGGGCTTAGATTCGGAAAAGCTCAAAGTATTACTGGTACAGTTTGCTGTTCTTTGGCGCAATGGCGAAAAAGTGCCTATGTCGACACGCAAAGGCGAATTTGTGACCTTACGCGATTTGCGTGATGAGATTGGTTCGGACGCCGCACGCTTCTTTTACGCCCAGCGTAAATCAGAGCAGCACATGGACTTCGATCTTGATCTCGCCAAGTCGCACAGCAATGAGAACCCGATGTACTACGTGCAATACGCACACGCACGAATCTGTCGTATCTTTGATAACGCGGCAGAACGCGACATTCAGTTTAAAGCAGCGGAAGGCGAGCAATTAGCCGTGTTGGATGGTGAGCATGAAATCGCATTACTGACGTTATTAGCGCGCTTCCCAGAACTGATTCAAAGTGCCGCAGCTAACTATGAGCCGCATCAGGTTAGCTACTATCTGCGCGATGTCGCGACGGCCTTTCACGCATATTACAATGCGAGCAAGATTCTTGATGCAGAGCCGGAAGCACGGCAAGCTATGCTGACCTTGTGTGCCGCCACCCGACAAGTCCTGCGCAATGGATTGAGCGTGCTTGGTGTTGGCGCACCTGAATCGATGTAATTAAACTCCGGGTTCTCGCTTGCCATGCCACAAGCACGACGTATTAAAAAGAAACCTGCCAAGACCGCCAGCCGCCGCTCCAAACCGCGCAACATTCCGTGGGGACTATTGCTGGTGGTGCTTGTTACTGGGGTTATCCTGGGGAAACTGCTCTCGGGTGCGCAGAACAATGATTCCGGTCTAGGCTCGGGATTACGCGCACTGCTCGAGAATTTTGACAGCGAACCGGTGGATGACGACGAGGCCATCGCCGAACTGGTTGAGAAAGAGAGTACTGAGAAAGAGTTCGATTTTTATTCGGTGTTACCAGACATTGAAAAAGTAATGCCGGATGATTTACCGGAGGCGGCCCCGTCACGTACTGATTCCAACCTGACTTACTACGTGCAAGCAGCGTCGTTTCGAAACCAAGCAGATGCAGAAAAGCTACGCGCACGCTTGGCGCTTAAAGGTTTCAAATCGATCACACAGGTTCGCACGTCGCCAGAGACAGGCACATTTTATCGCGTGCGACTCGGCCCGTACCCGGACCGCCGCAAAGCCAAAACGGCTAAGAACCAGTTGCAGCGCGCTGGCGTGCGGCCCATGGTGTATTCAGTCAAAAACTAGTTGTTCAGGCTGGGTATCGTTCCGCAATCGCTAACAAAGATTGCCGCAGCGCTTCGCGGCCATCCGTCACATCCAACTCGCTCAAGGCTCGAACACGTTGCGTCAGCAGGGCGATTGTCCTGTCGAACGCAGCTTTCTGGCTCGTCAGATCTTCTTGTTCCGGGATCCCCCAGTGCACTTGCGTCGATTCACCAAACCAGACCGGGCAGGTTTCTTCGGCAGCGGAGTCACATAAGGTCAAAATCGCGTCCGGTTTAAAGTCTTCGAAATCGTGCCACGACTGGCTACGAAGGCCGTCGGTGGTAAACCCGTGTTGATCCAAATAGTGTAACGACAGCGGATGCACTTCGCCTTGCGGCGCACTGCCTGCGCTGGCCGCGATCAATTGACCACCACCTAGCTGATTAGCAATCGCCTCAGCCAAGATACTGCGACAGCGATTATGGGTACAAATAAACAGAATACGCATCGGGGATTATTTACTGGCCTGCGGCTTGTTTTAGGGCATCCACATTTTGCATCATGGCTGCGCGAACCTTCTCGGCGGCCGCTTCTGGGTCCTGTTTGAACTCCTCACGCGTCACGTGTACCGGATCACCCATGCCAATATGAATGGTGGAAAATGGTTTGGGAAAACGGTGATTGTCCCAGCTGTTTAATACCCATTGCCGACTGGCTTCAATATGAAACGGCACAATCGGGGCATTCCCTGCGGTCGCCAACCATAGCACGCCATGCTGAACCTGATATTTAGGGCCCCGCGGCCCATCCGGCGTCAGTGCCACGGCCTTGCCGCTGCGTAGTAGCTTCAACACGGCTCGGGTTGCACCCGAAGACCCTTTGGAACTAGACCCGCGCACCGTATCGTTGCCAAACAAAGCACCGAGTCGCGCCACGTACTCGCCATCACGGCTGGCACTGACCATGCAGGTGAGCCCCCGATTACGCATCGCCCACGGCGCAAAGGTCGAACAGTTATGCCACATGCTCAA
This sequence comes from Gammaproteobacteria bacterium, assembly GCA_030426005.1. Taxonomy (GTDB): domain Bacteria; phylum Pseudomonadota; class Gammaproteobacteria; order Arenicellales; family Arenicellaceae; genus Arenicella. Next base: position 1,130 of record JAUHZM010000089.1, on the reverse strand, counting down.
AATCCAGGCTTGCTGCTGTTCGGTGAGCTCGTCCAACACCACTTTGTTGTGCCAACGGACACGACAGGTCATCGTGATCAAGGTCATTAAAAACTTGATCAGATACGGAATGAGAATGAATTTTAATTCAGTCTTGCGCTCAGCCATCAGTCTGCGGCATCCAGTTTCGCTTGCAGCTTTTGCAATTGCCGCTCCAGTTTCGCCACCTTCTTAGACAGTGTAATGTTGCGAACATACTCTTTGAGGGGTTGTGCTGGTGTGCCTGCATACTTACCACCGGTTGGGATGTCTTCCGTAACGCCAGCTCGGTGCAATAAAATCGTGTGGTCTGGGACAATTTTGTGATCAAGGATGCCAACTTGTCCTGAAGTAATAACATGGCGCCCAATGCGGCTGGAACCGGCCACACCGGTTTGCGCGATCAATAGGGTGTTCTCACCAACTTGAACATTGTGAGCCACGTGCACTAGATTATCGACCTTAACCCCAACGCCAAGTTCAGTCACACCATAGGTACCGCGATCGATACAGGTATTCGAGCCGATGTGTACATCGTCATTCAATTTGACAAATCCAGTGTGCGGTACCGGCTGATATTGCCCCTCTTTATTTGGCACAAAGCCGAAGCCTTCGCCGCCGATGATTGCGCCGGCTTGAATATTCACGCGCTCACCCAATTGGGAGTTATACCCAATATTGACATTGGGATGAATAACACTGTCGCGCCCAATGCGCACACCATGCTCAATAACCGCATTCGCCCGCACAATGACATTTTCAGCCAAATCGCAATCGGCACCGATCACCACGTTTGGACCGATGCGGCAACCTTTAGCAATGGTGGCGCTGGCATGAATAACAGCACTTGGGTGAATCGCTTCCCACTCATTGTCGGTATTTAAATACGGATCGAATCGACGCTTCATGAGCGCCTGACATAAACGCACGTCGGCCACTGTTAACACCAATGCTTTGGTATTTGGCACAATTTGTTGCGCAACCTGCTCGGAGGTCACTACCACGGCGACTTCGTTAGGTAGATCCTTGGCCTGTTGCAGGAAAATCAAACTAGCTGGCCCGGCCGTATCCGGACTGTCAGTACGCTCAAAATAGCCGTGTTCGCCGGCACT
>JAUHZM010000088.1 GCA_030426005.1 Gammaproteobacteria bacterium | reverse complement strand
ACACCGCAATGGCACGTAGGCGTTGGAAAATCCCCGCGGTCTCACGCGGATAGATTTTTTCACGGGCCTTGTATAGCGAGACGGTCTCAGTCATTACGCGTCCAGAGTCGGCTCAATAAGAGCGTGGTGAAAATCGAAGACAATGCAGTCAGCGACCAAAAGCCAAAAAATCCGATTGAATACCATGCCGTGTTGGATATCTCGAACAAATTCAGCATTGCATTGAGATCTTCGGGCGCCAAAAACGTGAATACCAAAGAGTTGGCAATCCCAGCGGCGAAAAAGGAGGGCCATAAAATGCCCCCCAAAATCGCGATCTTGCGACCGGTGTTACTCACGGCTCAACCCATAGGCGTAAGCGGTTAACAGGTGAATTTTTTCTTCTGAGAGTGTTTCAGAAAAATTGGGCATCACACCGTTGCGACCATTGAGTAGCGTTTTTACAATCGCCCCACGTGACCCACCGTAAAGCCAGATATCGTCAGTAAGATTGGGTGCACCGATGGCTTGGTTGCCTTTGCCGTCTGCGCCGTGACATCCCATACACACCGCAAACTGCGCCTTGCCCGCCTCAGCTTTGACTTCGTCCTGCGAACGACCACCGAGCGACATCACATACTCTGCGATATTGTCGATTGTCTCCTCGCCGAGGCCTGCAAACGATGGCATTACCGCCTGTCGACCATTGGTCAACGTGGTTTTAATCGCCACCGCATCACCGCCGTACAACCAATCATCATCGGTCAGATTGGGGAATCCACTAGAACCGCGCGCATCAGAACCGTGGCAAGTGGCACAGTTATTCAAAAACATACGACGGGCGATTTCCATGGCCTTCGGGTCTTTGTGGAGCTCTTCCACTTCAACATCGGCGTAGACTTCGAAAATCGGTGCATACTTTGAGTTGGCCGCCACCACAGCTTCATAGTGTGCAGAGTTCTGCGACCAGCCAAGTAAGTTTCCCCACTTACCAAAGCTTGGGAACAGCAGCATATAAAGCAGCGCAAAACCGATACTGATATACAGCAGCATCAGCCACCATCGCGGCAAAGGGTTATTAAACTCTTGAAGTCCATCCCAGCTGTGACCCATCACTTGGTCTGTATCGACGTCGTTACGCATCTTCGAGGTATAACGAATCAACCACAATACAAAGGCAATGTTGCCAAGCGCAGTGACCGCAATCCAACCACTCCAAAAATCGCTCATGAGTTTTTCTCCTCTTCTGCAACAGAGGCTTTGTGTAAGTCTGCCTCTGCTGGATCGAATAACTGCTCAGCCGCCTTTTGAAAATCAGATTTGCGGCTTGGGCCGTACGCCCAGATCACCACGCCGATAAACGCCAGCATGGCCACCAGGGTGGTATAGAACTGAGTACCCATTAGTAGCGCTCCTTAATCACAGTGCCCAAGTTCTGCAGATAAGCAACCAGCGCATCAAGCTCGGTCTTGCCCTCGAGAGCTGCCTCTGCACCATCCAGATCTTCTTGGGTGTATGGCACGCCCAATGTCTGCAGGGTTTTCATCTTGGCAACGATGGTGGAGTTGTCGAGCGGTGTTTCTGCAAGCCAAGGGTATGCTGGCATATTCGACTCTGGCACCACATCGCGTGGGTTGGTGAGATGGATAATGTGCCAATCATCTGAGTATTTGCCGCCAACACGCGCCAAGTCTGGCCCAGTGCGCTTAGAGCCCCACAAAAATGGGCGGTCATACACCGATTCACCAGCCACCGAGTAATGGCCATAGCGCTCGGTTTCTGCGCGCATTGGGCGAATCATCTGTGAGTGGCATCCCACACAGCCTTCACGGCTGTAAATATCGCGGCCGCTTAGCTGTAACGCGGTGTAAGGCTTGAGCCCTTCGACCGGCGTGGTGGTCTCTTTCATAAAGAACAAAGGCACGATTTCATTGAGACCGCCAATGGAGATGACGATAAAAATCAAAATTGCCATCAGGCCGGTATTGGTCTCGACCTTCTCATGAGAATTGCGTTTGGTATCGATCGCCATTACACGGCCTCCTGTGCTGTGAGCTCAACCTGTTCTGGCGCAGCGCCCTTGATGGTTTTGAACACGTTATATGCCATGACCAACATGCCCAATAAGAACAACGCGCCGCCCAAGAAACGAATCAAGTAGAACGGATAAGTCATTTCAAGTGACTCGACAAAGCTGTAAGTCAACGTGCCATCGTTGTTGGTCGCACGCCACATCAAACCCTGCATAACCCCTGCAATCCACATTGAAGCGATATAGAGCACAATGCCGATAGTGGCCATCCAGAAATGCAGACTGATCAAGCTCTGGCTGTACATGCCTTCACGGCCAAACAACTTAGGAATCAGGTGGTAGTGCGCGCCAATAGAGATCATGGCAACCCAACCCAGCGCGCCTGAATGCACGTGGCCGATGGTCCAGTCAGTGTAGTGTGACAATGAGTTGACCGTTTTGATCGACATCATTGGGCCTTCAAATGTAGACATGCCGTAGAACGACAATGACACGATCAAGAAGCGCAAGATAGGATCGGTGCGTAGCTTATGCCATGCGCCAGACAAGGTCATGATGCCGTTGATCATGCCGCCCCAAGACGGTGCCAACAGGATCAAAGAAAACACCATGCCCAATGATTGCGCCCAGTCCGGCAAGGCGGTGTAATGCAGATGGTGTGGACCAGCCCACATGTAAATCGAAATCAGAGCCCAAAAGTGCACCACAGACAAGCGGTAAGAATAGACTGGACGATTCGCCTGTTTCGGTACGAAGTAGTACATCATGCCGAGAAATGCCGCGGTCAAAAAGAAGCCCACAGCATTGTGGCCGTACCACCACTGCGTCATGGCGTCGACCGATCCAGAGAACACGGGGTACGACTCAGTCCAGCTGACGGGGATCGCTAGACTGTTGACCACGTGCAATACCGCCACCGTGATAATGAACGACGCGTAAAACCAGTTAGCAACGTAGATATGGGCCATTTTCCGCTTCACAATGGTGCCAAAGAACACCACACCGTAAGCAACCCAGATAATCGTAATCAGTACGTCGATCGGCCAGATCAGTTCAGCATATTCCTTAGATTGAGTCAGGCCGAGCGGTAAAGTGATCGCGGCCAACACAATCACCAACTGCCAACCCCAAAATGTGAAGCTCGCAAGTTTTGGTGCAAACAGTGGTGCATGACACGTCCTTTGCACAATGTAGTAACTGGTCGCGAACAAAGCGCAGCCACCAAACGCAAAGATCACGGCATTGGTGTGTAGTGGACGCAAACGACTAAACGTTAACCACGGCACATCAAAGTTTAGCGCGGGCCAGGCTAGCTGAGCAGCGAGGATCACGCCAACCAGCATCCCGATCACGCCCCAGAAAATCGTCGCCAACGCAAACTGCCGTACGACGTCATCATGGTACACAAGCTTGTTCATAGATTTCTCACGGTGAATTTAGATCAGTAGCAATTATTACTGTTCTAAATCCACAGGAATTGATCTGGATCAAGTTTGCCTGCGGTTGATCTTCTATTCTTGTTGCATCTTAAATTGAGCGTCTTTCCCCTGACAAACTACCATGCAGCAACACGCTATTTCGATCTCCAATGATCTTATTCAGCGCTACGACACAGCGGCGCCTCGGTACACCTCCTACCCTACTGCACCGCAGTTCCACAGTGGTTTTGGCGAGGCCGATTATCGTGAGCATGCTGAGCGCGCGAATAACAGTCTGCTGCCCCGCGATTTATCGCTTTACGTACATATCCCGTTTTGTCACTCCTTATGCTACTTCTGTGGCTGCAATAAGGTCGTCACTCAAACTACCAACAACAAAGTCAACGAATACCTGGACCGCTTATTGCGCGAAATTCGTCGCCGTGGTCAATTGTTCGGAGCAGACCGACTCGTGACACAAATCCACTTTGGTGGCGGCACGCCGAACTTTCTATCTGCCGAACAGATTCACACCATCTTGGACGAAATAGCACAGCAGTTTCACCTAGACCTGCCCCATAAGCTGGAGATCGGTAGTGAGCTTGATACACGCTCTATCACACCCGAGGGCGTGCGTGAGCTTAATCAACAAGGCTTTAACAGGTTTAGTATTGGTGTGCAGGACTTCTCATCTCCAGTTCAGGAAGCAGTAAACCGAGTCCAGAATGAAGCCGATACGATTGCCGTGATCGAAGCCGCGCTGCAGCACAGCAAATCGGTCAACGTTGACCTGATCACTGGTCTGCCGCGCCAAACCGTAGAGACTTTCAGTGCCACGCTGGACAAAATTATCGCCACCGGTGCCACACGAATCGCAGCGTATAATTTCGCATACTTGCCAGCGCGGATTAAGGCTCAGCGCATGATCAAACCAACGGAATTGCCAAACACTGCCACGCGACTGGCGCTGGTGGCGCTCGCTCGCGACAAACTTCTGGCTGCGGATTACGTTCATGTTGGGATGGATCACTATGCCTTAGCAAGCGATAGCTTGGCCAAAGCGTACCGCAACGGCAGTTTACAACGGAACTTTCAGGGCTATACGACGCATCGCGAAACTGACCTTATCGGCGTAGGGGCAAGCGCCATCAGCAACTTCGCTACGGCCTATGCGCAGAACGAGCCGACACTGTCCAAGTATATTGAGATGATCGACGCTGATCAGCTTCCAATCGTCAAAGGTCTTGCTCTGAACGAAGACGACCGTATTCGCCATGAAGTCATCCAGCAACTTATGTGTCGACATCAGATTGATTTACACGCACCGGTCGGACGCCTCGCAGACAGCGATAAACGCACATCGGTAGCCGACTATTTTGCGCCAGAGTTATCACGATTGGCACAATTGGCTGAAGACGGACTGATTGAATTAGACCAAGATCGTCTAAGAATCACTGAAACTGGCCGATTCTTTATGCGCCCGATTGCCAGCGTGTTCGACCGCTACTTACCTCAACCACAAAGCGGCCAGGTACTTCCTTTTTCTCGCACCATCTAAGACAGCTACTGGGCTCGGTCTAGGCGCTGGTCACCATCGAGTCAGCTTGATCTGAGGACTCCAGCGCGTGGCAATGGACCATCGCTTCAAGTTTATGCGGATCGATGACTTCCACCAGGCGATTATTAATCGCCAACACGCCTTGCTGTTGAAAACGCTTCAACAAACGACTAATCGTTTCCGGCGCAAGACTAAGGTGATTGGCAATATCACGGCGCGACATCGGTAAATGCAGCTCTTGACCGCGGTGTCCGCGTGCCTTGTAGCGCGTTAACAAATTATGAATGAACCCAGACAACTTCTGCTCTGCGGTTTGATCAAAGTGATCGATTGGACTCACATGCGAGCGGTACAAATCGCGACTGAACAAGTTAAACAATTGCTTCTGCAGCGAAGGCACAGTTGCACACAGCGTTTGCAGTTCGTCAAAATCCATTTCACAGAGCACGGATGTATCCAGAATCTCGACCGTAAACCCGTATCGCTTGGCGTAGATGGCATCCAATCCGAATAATTCGCCAGGCAGATGAAACGACTGAATGTATTCTGTGCCTGCCTGATCAAAACGGTACGACTTCGCCATTCCGGACTTAACCGCGTAGACCTTCCGAAACGGATCTCCCTGGCGTAAAACAATATCGCCAGAGTGTTTAACCGCCGTGGAGGTTACGATGGTTTCCAATTTACAAATATCGGCTTTATCCAGCCCCAAAGGGAGACAGATATCGCTCATTGCACAGTTGGAACAGGAGTGATCTAACATGAGTAAGTCCGTCGAGCCAAGTTTGAGGCATTATACACGCAGGCTTTCAATTGAGGCGGAAAAATGCCAGCGTTTATTCCTGTGGTGAGGCCGCATTTAGCAGATCGCTGTGCTCATCACGCACTCGTTCCTCCTCCACTTTTTGCGCCATTTCTTGATCAATTGACACATCAACCGTTTGCACAGACGGCGACGCATCGTCTTCTGGCTGAGATTCGTTATCGACCACACGTGCTTCTGCCTTCGTAACAGACTCAAGGGCGGGCGCGAGATCCCCATTATCAAAACGCAAACGATATATTGGCTCGGGTAAGGTAAACCCAGACACTTCTAGCGCAGATTTCGCTGCTACGATCGCGACACTGCGCGCCTTGGCAAAGTTCGTCTGGGATTGATCAACCCAAGCCGTGAATCGTATCACTATGCTCGAATCACCGACTTCTTTGAGCATCGCGCCAGCACCGGGCTCTTCGAGGACAAAACTCTGTTGATTGATGGCATCCAGACCAACCTGCATGGCCTCCAAGGGGTCGTCCTCACCATCAATCCCTAATTCAAACTCAAAGCGCCGTTCGGGGTTGGTGGTGTAATTCAAAATGATGCCTTTGAAAACCACCGAGTTTGGAATGCGCAAATGATTTCCGTCGAGCGTCATTAAGATGGTGGCCCGCGACGTTAAGCGAATCACGTACCCTTCTAGGTCATTAATGACCACATGATCCCGTGCGCGGAATGGCTGGCGAATACTCAGCATGATGCTCGAAATATAGTTCTCCAAGGTATCACGCACGGCGAAGCCGATCGCGATTCCGAGCACACCAGCGCCGCCTAAGATGGTGGCAACAAAGCGTGACGCACCAACCAGATTCATAGCCACCACCAGACCTAGGCCGATGATCAAAATCCTAACTGCTTGCGATGCGATTTCGGCGAGAAACGGGTTTGGCGTCACCTTTTGCCACAACGCACTCCAGCGTGCAATCAGGCTGGCAAACACGATAAATACGATAAAGACGCCGAGCGCCACCAGCATCAACGGGATTGCACGAACAAGATTACGCGACTTCTGCTGCAGATCATCCAGCATTGGTCGCACATTGTCTGCCACGTCTAAGGTTCGATTAATCGTGTCGTCCACGCGCACTACACCGGCAGTACGCTGTGCAATGTCCAGTGCATCGCTGGCGGCTGCCTCATTTGCCACATCGCCAGCTAGGGTTACAACACCGGACTCGACCGTCACCTCCAGCGCCTCAAGTCCATCAATTTTGTCGAAGATACTTTCTATTCGAGCTTCGATACGACCATCTTGCGGCTTATCATCGGAGACCTCAATCACCGGTTCGGGTTCCGCTTGATCAGCATAACTTATGGTGAACTGCGTAATAGCCAGACAGCTCAACACCAACTGGAGAATCAGTCTGCGGCACACACACTTACTCATGTCGTTGGCTCGGAATTCAGCTTCGCTAACCACAAGAACAGTGCTGCCAGTATCGCTGGCAATGCCTGGACAAAGAAGATAGACGGTTTAACACTAAGCGCACCAACGACACCAGCCACCACCACACAGAGCAGAAAAAATAGTAAGGTCGCGTAGCGTTTACTCAATAAAGCCCACACGATCCCGGCTGCTAAGAAACCGTTATACAAGCCTTGATTAAACGCCAAGGTTGCAGTCAGACTTGCTTGTTCAGGAGTCATAGCAAACACTTTAAGCCCTAGTGTAGCCTCCCATAAAAACATCTCTAACACTAGAAAGCCTGCGTGTAGACAAGCCACCAATAACGAGAAAACAAACGCTGGTTGTTTCATACACTACCCTGTTAAATTATCTTACCCCATAGTAATCACTCAGGGTCCTTGAAACAAGCAAGCTATCGCGTCATAAGACTGTAATGTATCGCGGCTAGGCTCTGCAGATTATTTGTTAATCGTGTCAACCGACAAAATTATGAAAATTGGTATTAATGGCTTTGGACGTATTGGCCGACTCGCGTTTCGTGTGATCAATGAGTGGCCTGAGTTATGTGTCACTCAGATCAATGACCCAGCTGGCGACGCCGAGTGCATGGCTCATCTGCTGAACTTCGACTCCGTTCACGGGCGATGGCATAAGACTGCTGATTCCAACGACACGGCGCTTCAGATCGGCGCACAAACGATCCGCTATTCACGCAATCAACGTATTCAAGACACTGATTGGTCGGACTGCGACTTGGTAATTGAAGCCAGTGGCCGATTTAAAGACCCAGATGTCTTGTCGGAGTACCTGCACCAAGGCGTGCAACGGGTGGTGGTCTGCGCACCAGTCAAGCACCCGGATGTTCTCAATATCGTGCGTGGAGTTAACGATCACTTATTCGACCCGGCAAAACACAGTATTGTGACCGCCGCATCATGCACAACGAACTGCTTGGCACCTGTCGTCAAAGTGATTCATGGCGAACTCGGGATTCGTCACGGCTCGATCACCACGATCCACGACATAACCAACACGCAACGCATTCTGGACACGCCACACAAAGATTTACGACGCGCTCGGGCCTGTGGAATGAGTCTGATCCCAACCACCACCGGCTCAGCCAAAGCCATCGCCAGTATTTTTCCAGAACTTGAAGGCCGCCTCAACGGGCATGCAGTGCGAGTTCCGCTGGCGAATGCATCCCTCACCGACTGCGTGTTTGAGGTAGAGCGCGCCACCAGTGTGGATGAGGTCAACGCTTTATTAGCCCATGCGGCAGAAACTGATTTACAAGGTATTCTCGGATACGAAGCTCGCCCGCTGGTCTCGATCGACTACCGGACTGATCCGCGTTCCAGTATTATTGACGCCCTCTCCACCATGGTTGTCAACGAGACGCAGGTCAAACTGTACGCCTGGTATGACAATGAGTGGGGTTATGCAAATAGAGTCGCGGAAATCGTCCGGTCGATGCACACCTTGATGTAGATTGAACAACCAACCTTGCGGCAGAGGCACGTGATGTCGAGTCAACTTCGACAGTATCTTATCGTTACAGGAAACTACTGGGGCTTCACGCTCACCGATGGTGCGTTGCGCATGTTGGTGGTCTTGCACTTTCACACGCTGGGCTATTCCGCATTGGAAATTGCCTTCCTGTTTCTGTTCTACGAATTTTTCGGTATTGTGACCAATCTAGTCGGTGGCTGGTTAGGCGCGCGTATCGGGCTTAATCGCACGATGAATCTCGGTTTGGGCTTACAAATTCTCGCACTCGCAGCACTGTTGGTGCCCAACCACATGCTGTCAGTCGCCTGGGTCATGGCGGCTCAGGCCTTATCCGGCATCGCCAAAGACCTCAACAAGATGAGTGCTAAGAGCGCCATCAAAGCGCTGGTGCCAACTAACCAAAGTTCGCGCTTATATCGCTGGGTTGCGATGTTGACCGGCAGTAAAAATGCGCTCAAAGGGGTTGGCTTCTTTGTTGGTGGATTCATGCTGAGTCTGTTCGGATTTCGCACTGCAATCTTATGCATGGTGCTATTTCTCTCGCTGATTTGGGTTTTCAGCTTGGTCACTTTGCGTGCCCCATTTCAACGTGCTGAGCACAAACCCAAATTCACCGAAATGTGGTCCAAAAGTCGCGCCATCAACCTCCTCTCGGCCGCGCGACTATTTCTCTTCGGCGCCCGTGATGTGTGGTTCGTGGTCGCCCTACCGGTGTTTTTCTCAAGCGTACTAGGTTGGGAACACACCTCGGTCGGTACCTTCTTCGCAGCCTGGGTCATCGGGTACGGCATTGTGCAAGCCAGCGCACCGATAATCACTGGTCGTAATCCGGGCATCAAAGCGACCACAGCATGGTGTGTTGTGTTAACGGTGGTGATGGGCTTGATCACAGCAATTAGCTGGACTCAGGGTCCAGGAGCCACAACCTTAGTGGTCGGCTTACTGGTATTTGGGGCTGTTTTTGCAATTAATTCTGCACTGCATAGTTTTAACATCGTGCATCTTGCGAGTGATCAACGCGTATCAATGGATGTCGGCTTTTACTATATGTCCAACGCAGCAGGCCGCCTATTGGTCACCGTCGCGTCCGGCTTGCTATATATCCAATTTGGTTTGTTAGCCTGCTTACTCACCTCAACACTGTTTCTACTTATCTCCAGCATTATCGTCAGCCGTGTTCCGGCGCGCTAAGTCTCTACTGACCCCGCGCCAAGCTCTGTGGTATCGTGTGTTTTCCATATCCACGAATTAGGAATCCGCAATAATGACGCGAATAAATGCACAACAATTAGCCGAATACGAGGAGAAAGGCTATCTGGTGGTTCCCAATCTAATTGATGACGCTCAGTTGCAAATCTGGGTAGATCGTTTAAGAGAGATTGTTGAGGGCCAAACACCGCCTGCCAAGGGCATGCTGGTCATGAAAGACGTGATGGTGGCTAAGGGTGAAGTCAATCCCGGCTCAAAAATGGAAGCCATCGCCAAAATTCAGGATTTCGAGAATGATCCAGTCCTCGATTCCTACACCACACATCCTGCTATTCTGGAATGTGTCGAGTCGATCGTCGGTAAAGACGTTCAGACCATCCATACCATGCTGATCAATAAGCCACCCAATGTGGATG
>JAUHZM010000087.1 GCA_030426005.1 Gammaproteobacteria bacterium | reverse complement strand
ATTCTAGTTCACGCACCGCAATTCCCTAGACTCTAATCAGGCTCTATACTCAAGGCAACCACACGTGAGCGTCGGAGGCTTCGAGTGACATTGCTGTTATTTGTATTTGGTTTAACGATCTTCTTATTCGCCATGAGGAATTTGGAGCGCGGTATTCGCTTGTCGGGCGGCGAGGGCTTAAAGCGCTGGATTGTGAATCGAACGAACACGGCCTTGAGTGCTGCGGGCGTTGGGGTTGCCGTTACCGCGATTATGCAGAGCAGTTCGATGGTATCGCTGGTCGTGTTGGCTTTTGTGAGTGCTGAAATTCTGCCCTTGTTCAATGGGATTGGTGTGGTGTTGGGCGCAAATGTCGGCACCACGGTCACGGGCTGGGTGGTGACGATTGTTGGATTCAAAATGGACTTGCAAGCCATGGTGGTGCCCATGTTGGGGATCGGCGCTGCGCTCAGTCTCGATTACTTTAAGAACGACAAGGTCAAAGGTTTGGGAACCGCTTTGTTCGCTTTCGGATTGTTGATATTTGGACTCGATATCATGAAGAATAGCGTGGCAGGTGTGTCCGAGATGTTCGACATTACTGAGTGGCGAGATTTGCCCGCATGGGTGTATCTGTTGATCGGTGTATTCCTGGCTGCCGTGATGCAATCCAGCTCAGCGGTGATGATTATTGCCTTGTCGATGCTGAACTCAGATATTGTGCAACTCACGGATGCGGCGGCGGTGGTGATTGGTGCTGATTTGGGCACCACCAGCACCACGATTCTCGGCAGCCTGGGGCAATCCGTGATCAAGAAACAGCTGGCCTTCGCGCACGTGTTTTTTAATCTGGTAGTTAATTCTCTGGCGTTTATATTCTTGCTGCCAGCGTTACCAGATCTGTTGAGCTTCTTAGGCGTCACCGACCCGATGTTTGGGCTGGTGACATTCCACAGCACGTTTAATTTTCTGGGGCTGCTGGTGTTCCTGCCAATTCTGTCGTTTTATGCGCATTGGATTCAACGTCTGTTGCCGACCGAAAAAGACCTGCGTGCACAGTTTTTTGCGGTGCCGGTGGAAGTGGCAGACGTGGCAATCGAGAGCCTTGAAGCTGCGCTAACTCAGCTTAAAAGTGACGCGATTCGTCTAAATCTTATGACTTTAGATCTTTCAGCGAAGGAACTCGACACCCAGGATCAGCTCAAACCCAATAGCCTAGTGGGTACTTTCGAAGAGCGTTACGAGAGCCTCAAGGCGTTTGAAGGAGACCTAATTCGTTACGCACGAAAACTTCAATTGGCAAAGCTGGACAGCGAACAGGGCGAAAAAGTGGCTGCCATCGCGGAGACTGCGCGCGCATTGGTTTATGCTTCGAAAACGCTTAAAGATGTTCGTCACGATATCGCACACTTAGACTCGGTGGCGGATACGCGACTCGGGCAATCTCTTAGCACCGCTCATCAACAACATATGACAGCATTTTTTGGTGACCTGATTCCATTGCTGTTCGCTGAGCACGATCCGCAGTATGTGAAAGAAAAGCTGGATAAACTCGCGGAATTAAATGGCCGACATCAACAAATGACGGATGACATCGTGACTCAGGAACTACAGCACGATGGTCATGACCTTATGCCGTTGTCGACCTGGTTTAACTTGAATCACGAGTTGCATCACTACGCGCGTTACATGTTGAACTCGGTGGCAATGCGCGTACGCACTTCACAGCATTAAGTCTGTATTTTTAGCGAGTTATTGATCTATGTCAGACGCTTAATTAAACGCAGCTGATTTAATCGGAACGATGGAATTAAACGGTCTCAACAATGAACGTTAAAACAGTCCTAGTTATTGAAGCCCTGACAGATATCGTCTTGATGGCGATTAAGCTCACCGTCGGTCTGATTACTAACTCAAGCGCCATTATCAGTGATGCGCTGCACTCGCTGACTGATCTGGCGAATAATGGTATTGCATTGATTGCTATTCGCTTGTCTGAGCAACCGAACGATGCAGGGCATCATTATGGACATCGAAAATTTGAGCATTTGGCGGTGTTTAGTCTGGCAGTACTGCTCGCAGTAGTGGCCGTCGAGCTAGTGTCTAATGCGATTCGAAATTATGGCGAACCCGTCGCGCAGAGCGGCATCGGTATAGTGGTATTGCTGGTCGCACTAGCTTGCAACATTGGCTTAACCGCCTGGGAGCACTACTGGGCACGCCGACTCGATTCTGACCTGCTTCAAGCGGATGCCAAACACACTTTGAGCGATGTACTGACCACCATCGCGGTGATTGGCGGTTGGCAGTTTGCTGCAATGGGCTTCTATTGGGTTGATACCTTGATGGCGATTGTTGTGGCGATTGTGATACTGATACTCGCGTTTCGTTTGTTGTTGCGCGCCATCCCGATCCTGGTCGATGCCTCAGCACACGCGCCAGACGAGTTAGCAGCGGAAATCGAAAAAGTTGTTCAAGTCGACCATGTTCGTCAGGTGCGGGCGCGGAATACCAAGGATGGCAATTACGCCGACGTCATTATCTCCGTCGACCCCACTATGCCGACGGTGAACGCGCATCAAGTTACCGAGGAAATCGAATCCTTATTGAGGCGACAGTTTGATATTCACGACGTTGTGGTTCATGTTGAACCTAGTGAGTGAACACGACGTTAATTAACTGGCGTGCGCACGCCGCGAATACCGAGCATTAGAGCGAGAGCCACAATCGCCAGCAGATTGCAGGCCATGAATGCGCCGGTGACGGTAGCGTGACCTAAGACTGGTACAAAATCGCGACCGATCAATGCCAGTACCACGAACAAGGATGCGAAGACGCCCCATGCCGACAGTAGTTTTGGTATCAAGCCTGAACGCAAGAAAAGCCAGAATACCCCAGCTTTAGAAATACTCCCAAGAATGAGCCCTAAATGGAAGGATGTGTAATCCGAGGTCACCTGTAGGCTGATTAATAACGGGCGCTGACTACCATTGCCGATCACATCAAATGCGGAGTTGCTGGCGATGAGTGCGGAGTTCAATGCATAAATTGCGCCCAGTGAGGCAATGACACTGGTGATAACAGCAAGCGCCAAGCTCCACGAAGCAAGCATCAGGCCATGGTCACGTAAGATCAGGAAGAAACCGATTGCGATAAACAGTTCCAGCAGGATCTGTAGAACGGATAGATAGGCGGTTGCGTGCAGTCTATGTTCCGCGGACAGCATATTTTCCGCGGTCTGCGCGATGTCCGCGCTGAGATTCACATCGATGCCTGGCGTGATAAAGAGCGCGCTTGCGATTCCTATTACGATCAACAATATCATCGACCAGCCTATCTGGCGGCTAAGTGGCTGTGGATTGAAAGCTTGGTGCGGCATATAAATCTCCTGATTTTCTATTGTCTGTATTAAGTGTGTCTCAGGGGGCTGGTGACACGAGCAACAAGATGCGACCTCATCTTGATGATTTGATGCAATTCTTACGCTTTTGGATTCGATTTAAGCGATTTTCTTGTTATTTCGAGTCTTAAACCAACTTTTAGGGGCTTGTAATGTTAATTAACCATATGGATAATGAAATAAAAATACTTACATTTAACCCCCATGGAGATTAGTTATGAAGATGTCGAGAGTTCTGTGTGTCTCAGCCCTCGTGGTGACACCTTGGTGCTCGTTTGCGCAGGAAGCCACCACTGAGCCGGTTTACAACTTAGAAGAGATTATCGTGACCGCGCAACGCCGCGATCAGGCGTTGCAGGATGTGCCAATTTCAGTCGCGGTGGTGACAGATGAGCAACTGCGAGAGCGTTCAGAGAATGAGGTTTCTGAGCTGGCAAAAATGGTACCTGGATTTAGCTTTGCTGATAGTTCCAGTGATGATGGAAAAAGTATAGCGATCCGTGGGGTGGGCACACGAACCTTTAGTCGCGGTGTCGAGCAGTCGGTAGGAACCGTGGTAGATGGTGTCGTGGCGAGCAGTGTTGCCACATCCTTGCTCGATCTGAGTGATGTCGCTCGTGTAGAAGTGTTGCGCGGACCGCAAGGAATGTTGTTCGGCAAAAATGCGTCAGCGGGGCTATTAAATATCACCACAAATGCTCCGACAGAAGAGTTTAGTGCATCGTTCGGTGCGAGTTATGCCGAAGAGAATGAAGTCAAACTCAACGGCCATGTGTCAGGCGCGTTGGGTAGTGATCGACTACTAGGTCGTTTAGCGATGTATTCCAGTTCACGCGATCCCATGCTTGAAAATATTCATCCTGCGGGAAACGATTATAACGATCGTGATGAGTGGGGTTTACGTGGCAAGCTTTTGTATCACGCCAGTGATGAGCTAGATTTTCTGCTTAGTTATGTGCACAGCGAGCGTGATCATTCGTGTTGTACTTCGGTGCCCGCCGTCGTTATGCCGGGGTCTCGTGCTGATCGACTCGGCACGCCTTCAGGCCCGGAGAATGACAAAATCAATGAAAATGATGATTCGACAGGCACCACGGAGTTGGACGTCTATAGTCTCGAAGTGAATTACGCGGTTGGAGACCACACATTAACTTCAATCACTGCATACACCGAATCATTAATTGAATCGAATTTTCTGGGGATTGGTTCGCCGGTTTCTTTTCTGCCGTTGAATCAAG
Organism: Gammaproteobacteria bacterium; assembly: GCA_030426005.1. Classification (GTDB taxonomy): domain Bacteria; phylum Pseudomonadota; class Gammaproteobacteria; order Arenicellales; family Arenicellaceae; genus Arenicella. The sequence continues at coordinate 5,756 of JAUHZM010000087.1, read as the reverse complement.
GTACTTCGGAGATTGAGCAGTTTACACAAGAATTACGTCTAACCTCGGCGTCAGATCAAGTAGTGAGCTACGTGGCGGGTTTGTATTATTACAATCGTGAAGAAGCGCGTGAACTTAATCGAATTATCGATTACGTCGGTCTTGAAGTCCCTGCACTGGGAATTCCTCTGCCTGGCATTGCAGGGACTTCATTGACCAATAATTTCACAGTTGAAAATGAGAGCTACTCGGCGTTTGCGCAGTTGACTTGGAATATAAACGAAACCAGTCGTTTGTCGCTTGGCGCTCGCTACAACAATGAAGATGTTGCGTTGCAGCAAACAATTGGTTTTATTCCCAATGTCGGGCCCTTGTTCTCTCCTGAAGCTACACCAGGCTCGATTACCGCATCGGCGACCGACGATGGGATGTCGTGGCGCTTAATCGGGGAGAAAGACCTCAGTGATGAATTCATGCTGTATGCGAGTGCGTCAAAAGGTTACAAAGGTCCGGGTGCAAATACCTTGCCATCGGGTGTTGGTGCATCCCAACCGATTGTTCGTCCAGAGATTCCAACAAGCTATGAACTCGGCATCAAGTCACAATGGTTGGATAATCGAGTGCGCTTTAACGCCGCGGCGTTTTACACGACATTTGAAGATTTTCATGCCACGGCATCGGATGGAAAAACGCCTCCGACCTTCTTTCTGGCAAATGCGGGAGAGCTCGAGACGCAAGGGTTTGAATTGGAATTCGATGCCCGGCTTACTGAGCGTTTAAGTGTTTGGGGTAGCTTAGCCTACATCGACGCCATTTACTCCGACTATAAAAACACGGCCTGTTATACCGGGCAAACGGCAGCAGAGGGTTGTGTCAATGGTGTTCAAGATTTGACCGGTGCGCCCTTGCCGAACGTCGCTGAGCTGAGTTACACCGCATCCGCGCGCTATGACATGCCGCTCGAGTCGATGCCATTTGACGCCTTCCTGATGGGCTCGTACTTCCGGCAGGACGAGGTGCAATATAACAATGCGAACAACCCGAATACGATCGGTGATGCTTATGGCATTGCGGATCTGACCCTAGGAGTGGCTTCCAGAGATGGTCGCTACTCCGCTCAACTCTACGTGAAGAATGTATTTGATGAATACTATGTCACCAGTGTTCAGGATGGTGTAACCATCGGAATTCCAGTGCTCCACAGCCTGGACTATACCTATACGCGTCGATTCGGCGTATCGGTGCAAATACAATTCTAGCTTGATCCTTACGCCGACGCAGTTGCATAACTCGTCGGCGTTTTTTTTTAGACTGCTGCTTGAGTTGTTGGGGGAGACAGGGGCTCATTTCGCAGCAGTTGAATAAATTAATTTTCTTGCTCGGTGACGAGTGCCCCTATCGATGAGCATTTTTCCAGAAGTATCCGTTATGCGTACTGGGTGCGCCACCGTGCGGAAAATTAGTATCCCCCCATGTGTTGAATTGATTTTAAGGAGGTAGTCGAAAGCAATTTAAACACGTTCACTAAATATTTAATCAATGGAGATTAAAGATGAAAAACATAATGAGAAGTGTCTTAGTGATTTCTGGTGTGAGTTTGTGGGCTGGCAGTCAATCGGCCTATGCTGATTGTGACACGCAAGCCACTGTCGCTAGCCACGTTGCGGCAGGTCGTGCTTACAGTCAATCGTGTGGTCAATCGACCTGTTATTACGCCACAGGGTCAAATGATAGTTTAGGTAGCAATAGTAGCTCGTCGACGGTGTTGGCTGAAACGGCAAGTGGGTATTACGAGCATGCAGGCTTGACCGGCAACTATACCAATGATGATGGTGCGATCGTGTCAGTACCGATCAGTTACGCGTACTGTGGAAGTTCTCAAACGTATCCCGTTATCGTGGCGCTGCATGGTTGGTTGGGAAACCCGTCAGGCTTAGTCGGATTGTTGCCATTACCGGACTATACCGACAGTCATGAATTCATTACGATCTTTCCGCCCGTGCCAGGTTCAGGTTTTTTTAATGGCTGGCATAGTCGACCTACCAGTGATGTGGAAGCGCAAATCAATTGGATCGAAGGTCGCTATCGTGTGGATGCGGATCGGATTTATATCGCCGGGCATTCCGCGGGTGCCAAAGGTGCCTATAAATTCTCAGTTCAGTCTTCTGGGCGTGCCGCTGGCTTGCTGATATCTGCTGGCAACGACGATCAAGTGTCTGGTCAGACTCCGAACGACGCGACCGCCGTGATTGCTTTTCATAGCCGAGCAGACCGATTGGTTTCACATTCTTCTGGCGAGGCAACTGTTGAAAATTTTGCAGATGCGCAAAACTGTGATCCGTCAACCATGCTGACAAATTCGTATACCACCACGGATGGCAATGATGTCGATACGCAAACCTGGGAAGACTGTGATGACGGAATGAACCTTACTCTGCATCATGTTGATAACGCAGCGCACAATGGCGTGCAGCTGGGTAGTGACTTTTGGAGCGCGGCGTTGACACAATTACTGCAATACAGCCGTTAGTAAAAATAAAGCTTTAATTCTGTAGAATGTAACTTGATAAGAATGAAGGCCAAAGGCCGTCTGAGTTGAATCTCAGACGGCCTTTTTGCTGGGCGGTGGATGAGTTACTTAAGTTCAAGTTCATGCGCTAACCGAATGTCACGTGAGGAGCTTCCAATTCGAATAGCGAACAGGCCCGGTTCCACGCGCCACTGTTGTTCTGCGTCATCCCAAAATGCAAAGCTGCGTTTGTCGAGCTCGAATCCAATGCGCTTAGTTTCACCGGGTTGTAATGCCAGCTTGGCAAACGATTTAAGTTCCTGCGTTGGTCTCGGTAAGGTGGACTTGAGGTCGGAAATATAAACCTGCACGGTTTCTGATCCTGCACGTTGACTGGTGTTTTTAACTTCAAGGGTGATGTGCACCATGGGGTCTGCAGCGGATGCCGTCTGCGGGCCATTGAGCTTGCTGTATTGAAACGTGCTGTACGACAAACCATGGCCAAACGGGAAGAGTGGTGCGACTGATTTGGTGTCGTAGTGCCGGTAACCGACAAAGATACCCTCGTCATACCGTGTTACTTTGTCACCGGGGAAGGTCGCGTGGCTTGGGTTATCTTCTAGCAAGTATGGAAAAGTCATCGGAAGTTTGCCTGAGGGGTTACTGCGACCGAATAACATATCAGCAACCGCAGCGGCGCCGTGTTGCCCAGGCAACCACGCACTCACGACGGCGGGGACCCCGTTAATCCACGGCATGGCGACTGGACCGCCGTTATTTAAAACGACCACAGTGTTGCTGTTGGCAGCTGATATTGCCTCGATCAACTCATTTTGACCGCCATGAATAGCCATACTGCTGCGGTCCTGGCCTTCCTGCTCCGACGTGGTCGATACGCCGGCGAAAACGAGCACGAAGTCTGCTGTTTTGGCGGCGGCAATCGCTTCTTCCGGCGTGCCACTCGGAGTTCGAACACCAAAGCGTAGAAATTGAAATGGGAACTTGGCCGCGTGGTAGGTCAAGCTAACCGGAACCGCTTGTCCTTTTTTTAGTGAGATTGAGGCGGCTTGCGTGGTCGCTGGAATGATGTCGGCCAGTTTCAATTTATGGCTAGGCATATCCGGCGATACCAGTGTCTTCGAATCAATCTTTAGTTCAACTGAACCTGATTGGATTAGGTGTATCTGATAGTCGCCGTCCTTGGGTGGAAAAAAATAGCCACTCCAGCGCACAGCAAACTGACCATCAGTCTGTTGGAATAAGCTGGTCCCAAAACCTACTTTTTCGAAATGCCGATCAACGCCGCTCTTAACTGGGGAACCGCTCAAGTCCGAGTTTGAATAAAAATCGACTTTAAGGCCGAGTTGATTGCGATCCCGCGTGGGGCTGAACAAACGATAGTCCGCGCCCGGTGGTATGAGCTCATTGTCCGTTCCTTGTGCGTAGATGATCTCAACAGGTTCATCTTGTAGCAAGCCACGGATGGCTTCCAGCGGCGTCTGTTTTAACGCTGGGACAACATGGCTGGAACCACCTCCTTGGATAATAACCGCATCCGCATTTGGTCCAACGATAGCGATTCGCTTGGTTTTTTTAATGTCGAGTGGTAACAGATCATCCTCGTTTTTCAACAGCGCAATCGCCTCTGAGGCAACCGTTTTAGCGAGGCTTGATTGATCGACATCCGCCTTTGCGGGCGGCTGAGGTTGTGTTGCTCGGTCTATAAGACGCAATACGCGGACCGCAGCATCATCGATGGCTGATTGACTCACCTTGCCAGCTTTGACCGCGTCGAGTAGTTGTTGCCCGAAGTGCTTGGCTGGTCCAGGCATTTCGAGGTCGAGTCCGGCTTCAGCAGCAAGAGCGCCGTGCGTGGCGCCCCAGTCTGACATAACGAGTCCATCGTAAGCCCATTCGCCCTTTAACACTTTTCGCAAGAGCGTCTGGTGGCTCGACATAAAACTGCCGTTGACTTGATTGTAGGCCGACATCACAGCCCAAGGTTTTGCTTCCTTAATGATGTGTTCGAAGGTTGCTAAATAGATTTCACGTAGGGCTCGGTCGCTGACGATGGCGTCGATAAATAACCGATTATGCTCCTGATTATTCGCAACAAAGTGTTTGACGGTTGCCCCGACCCCGGCTGACTGCAATCCACGTACATACGCTGCGCCGATTTTGCCGCCCAAATAAGGGTCTTCGGAGTAACTCTCAAAGTTCCGACCACCTAGAGGTGAACGGTGTACGTTGGCCATCGGCGCCAATAACACCTGAATGCCTCGAGATCGTGCTTCTTGACCCAGAGTGTGTGCCATGCGTTCGATCAATAAGGGATTCCACGTCGCTGCCACGGCTACACCAACCGGAAAAACGGTAGCCGGATCACCGTCGACCGACCGAACACCGGTTGGGCCATCTGAAAATAGTAGTGAGGGAATGCCGAGCCGCTTTATGGGCATCGTAGTCCAGGCTGATTCACCGGCCAATAATGAGACCTTTTCTTCTAGGGTTAGCTGAGATACGAGCTGCTCAAAAGAGCTTGTTGGTGGTGTGGTGCTTTTTGCATGTGCGTTGGTGGTCCATGCGAATGCAGTAATGCAGATTAAATATAATAGGTAGAATTTAGAAGTCTTGCTGACAGGCAGGATGGTCACGATGTTCCCTCATTGGTTGCTGACATAGTGTTTAGTTGAATGTGCGCTAGGGGCGATGCAGGACTGCAGCACATACATGTGACGACAATATAACATGCACATTTTCATTATCCAAGTGGATAAATAAGTGTTGACAAAAACCGCTAAGGAAAGCTTAATAATGGGTGTAAGCCATCAAATAAAAGGAAGAAAATGAACATTTCAAAGAAGTGGATTTGCACCTCTTGTCTATTGTTGATGACGATCGCTGTATCAGTGCAAGCCACTGAATCGATCCCGCAACCGAACATGATCGTCATTTTTGTGGATGACCTTGGGTATGGCGACCTCAGTATCAACGGCAACAAATACATCAAAACACCGAATATTGACGCGATAGGCTTAGAGGGCGTCAGGCTCACTGATTTCCATGCCAGCGCCAATGTTTGCACGCCGTCACGCGCTGGCTTGCTCACAGGGCGTTACCCCGTACGCGCTGGGCTAGGCAAACAAGTGGTATTTCCCAAAAGTACGCATGGCCTCAAAAACAGCGAACTGACCGTGGCCGAAGTATTAAAGTCAGCAGGATATCGCACGGCTATGTTTGGGAAATGGCATCTCGGGCATCAGACTGG
>JAUHZM010000381.1 GCA_030426005.1 Gammaproteobacteria bacterium | reverse complement strand
GTCAATCGCGCCATTGCCGACACCTTCAATTTCGGTGCGCTTTGCTTCTGAGCCGAAAGTGACCTTAGCCTTTGCACCTGATTCGCCGGTGTGAAGGTCGAAGGCGTTGATATTCCAATTGTCCGGTGTGTTGAGGTATTCGGTGTCGAACAGTCTGCGGATTCGCATGCCGTTGATTTCACCACCGTCGACTTCTGCCTCGCGTTGAACGGTCTTGGCGAATTCCGTTTGCAGCCAACGTGGCATGGTAATGCCGTAGTCGCGCTCGAGAACATGGGTGACGCCACCTTTGCCCGATTGTGAGTTGATGCGCACGACGGCTTCATAGGTGCGGCTGACGTCTTGCGGGTCGATCGGTAGATACGCCACATGCCAGCCTTCCTCGGGCTGGTAGAACGACAGACATTTGCGGATGGCATCTTGGTGACTGCCTGAAAACGCGGCATAAACCAGTTCGCCTGCATAAGGATGGCGTGGGTTGAGCGCAATTTCGGTAACGTCTTCGCAGACATCGACAATCTGCTGAATATTGGAAAAGTCGAGCTTGGGATCGACGCCTTGGCTGTAGAGGTTCATGGCCATGGTGACGATGTCCATATTGCCCGTGCGCTCGCCATTGCCAAACAGCGTACCTTCGATTCGGTCTGCACCAGCCATAATGCCAAGTTCGCTCGCTGCCACCGCGCAACCGCGGTCGTTGTGGGTATGCAAGCTGATGGTGATGTGTTGGCGGTGTTTGATTTGATCGAGCACTGATTCGACCATGTCGGCAAACACATTTGGCGTGCTCATCTCGACGGTGGCTGGCAGATTGACGATCATTTTCTGGCCATTTTGCGGCTGCCAAACATCGGTAACCGCATCGATTACCTCGACGGCGTAGTCGATTTCTGTGCCGGTAAATGACTCTGGAGAGTACTGGAAGGTCCAATTGGAATTTGGGTGTTTGGCCGCGTAATCACGTACCCATGTGGCACCGCGCACGGCGATTTGTTTGACACCTTCGCGGTCCAAACCGAAAACCTCTTTGCGCTGCACGCTGGAGGTTGAGTTATAGACGTGAACGATGGCCTGTTTGACGCCCTCAAGGGATTCGAAGGTACGGGCAATTAGCTCTTCGCGCGCTTGCACCAAGACTTGAATGGTGACGTCATCTGGAATGAGTCCTTGGTCGATGATTGCACGCACGAAGTCAAAGTCGGGCTGGCTTGCGGCGGGAAAGCCCACTTCGATCTCTTTAAAGCCAATTTGCACCAAGAGCTTAAATAGTTTGAGCTTTTGCTCCACGCTCATAGGTTTAATGAGTGCTTGGTTACCATCACGTAGGTCAACAGAACACCATGCTGGCGCTTGGGTGATTTCTGCATCTGGCCACCGACGGTCGGTTTTCTTGACGGTCGGGTAGGGACGATATTTACGATGGTCAAAGTTGCTCACTAAGGTCTCTCTTTGTTGGTCACAAATGTAAACGGCTGCCCTGTTGAGCAGCCGTGATCTTTCATGGTGAAAATTATAATGATTTTGTTGCGCAATTGTTGGCTTATGTTTTTACATATTCATGATTGATTAGCTTAGAATTGCGCTAGATATCTTATAATGAATTGAGAGTTGCTGTTATGCCAAGGTCAGAGCACAAAATAGATCAGTTTGACTTAAAGATCCTCGATTGTTTGCAGCGTGACGGTAGTTTGTCCAATCAAGAGGTAGCCGAGCGTGTCGGGCTGTCGCAGAGTCCTTGCTCTAGGCGGATTCGGGCGCTGGAGACTAGCGGCGTGATCGCTGGTCGCCGCGTGATTCTCGATGCTAAAAAGCTTGGGTTGAATCTTGAGGTCGTCTTGATGGTGAAGCTTGATCGCGACATTCCCGAGCGATTTGAGCGATTTGAGTCGACCATCGCCAAAATTCCCCAAGTCCTGCAGTGCCTGATGATCACCGGGCAAGATGCAACCTATCTTTTAAAAATTATTGTGCATGACATGGAGGAGTATCAGGATGTGCTTCTCAATCACATCACTCGAATAGAAGGTGTTGATGGGGTGCACTCTTCGTTTGTGTTGAGAACCATCATGGACACCAATGCCATTCCGCTAGCCTAGCAAACCGTCTTGGCG
>JAUHZM010000086.1 GCA_030426005.1 Gammaproteobacteria bacterium | reverse complement strand
AGCGAGCCAGTTCAGCGTGCACGCGGTTCAGGGTGGCCACACCCTTCTCAGTACGCGGGGGAAAAAACTCAAAACTGAGTTCAGGGGTCTTGCTCATGGGGTTACTCCCAGGCCCACGTCACGTTGCGACTTGCCATTAGCCGGCCGCAACGCGTCCATGTGGACCCAACAGGTCTGGGTTGGATTAGTAGCGATAGTGATCTGACTTATACGGACCTTCAACCGCCACATTGATGTAGTCGGCTTGGTCTTGAGTCAGGGTAGTCAACTTGGCACCAATTTTTTCTAGGTGTAAGCGTGCTACTTTCTCGTCCAGATGTTTCGGCAAGATGTACACATCGTTATTGTACTCGTCGCCTTTAGTCCACAATTCGATTTGCGCCAAGGTCTGGTTGGTGAATGAGTTCGACATCACGAAACTTGGGTGACCTGTAGCACAACCCAGGTTCACCAAACGGCCTTTGGCCAACAAGATGATGCGCTTGCCGTCTGGGAAGATCACGTGATCCACTTGATCTTTAATATTGTCCCATTGGCAATCTGCCAGGCTGGCAACGTCGATTTCGTTGTCGAAGTGACCGATGTTGCACACAATCGCCTGATCTTTCATGGCGTCCATGTGCTCACGACGGATGATATTGTAGTTACCGGTGGTGGTAACAAAGATATCGGCATCCGCCACGGCTTCTTCCAAGGTCACAACTTGATACCCTTCCATCGCCGCTTGCAGCGCACAGATTGGGTCGATCTCAGTCACTTTAACGATGGCACCCAGGCCACGCAATGACGCAGCTGAACCTTTGCCCACGTCACCATAACCACAAACCACAGCAGTTTTACCGGCGATCATTACGTCAGTCGCACGCTTGATGGAGTCAACCAATGACTCGCGGCAGCCATACAAGTTATCGAACTTGGACTTGGTAACCGAGTCGTTTACGTTGATGGCTGGGAACGGCAATACACCGTCTTTGACCATTTTGTACAAACGCGCCACGCCGGTGGTGGTTTCTTCGGTCACACCTTGAACGCCAGCTAAACGACGTGAGTACCAGGTATTGTCTTTCGCCAGTGTTTTCTTAATGGCGGCAAACAGACACACTTCTTCTTCACTGCCTGGCTTGTCTAACACAGAAATGTCTTTCTCGGCTTTTGCACCCAAGATCAACAACATTGTGGCATCACCACCGTCGTCCAGAATCATGTTCGGGCCGGTGTCGCCGGGCCAATCCATGATGCGGTGTGTGTAGTCCCAGTACTCGTCCAAGGTCTCGCCTTTAACCGCGAAAACCGGAATGTTTTGAGCTGCAATCGCCGCCGCAGCGTGATCCTGAGTGGAATAAATATTGCACGATGCCCAACGTACTTCGGCACCTAGGGCGACCAATGTCTCAATCAACACGGCGGTTTGAATCGTCATGTGCAATGAGCCGGTAATTTTTGCGCCCTTTAATGGCTGCTCAGCACGATACTCTTCGCGGATGGAGATCAAACCCGGCATCTCGGTTTCGGCAATCGCAATTTCTTTGCGGCCAAAATCAGCCAAGTTGATGTCTTTGATCAAATAGTCGGTAAATTCGGGATTCGATGGATTTGCACTCATCTTTCATCTCCTGTTCTTAAGTAAGAATTAAAGTTAACGAAAAATGAGCGCCGTTGCAGTTTGCACTTGGGGCCTCTACTCAATGCACTGTTTAGACTGCATGAGGAAACAATAAGTGGTGCTTGAGCCTGACGGGAGGACCCCGTTGCAACGCTCCTCAAGCACGTAGAGCGCGATTATAGTCACCGAATTGGTGAATTTCTAGTCAAAAGCCACGAATTAGCCGTCATTTATGGGGTTTATGGTCGCACTTTTGCGCTTTCCACCCATTGGGGGATAAACCCCGATCTTGGGGTATATGCACAAAACCACCCTGCGTCGAAACGTGTCTCTCGATTATACGTCACCACCTCACGCCAACCAACGACGCCACCTTAGTCTGATTAAATTCAACCACTTACCGGTTTCAAAAATCCAGAAACCCAAGTTGGCACCCTAATTGCTCACCGGATTCCGACGCAAGTCAAACTTGCATAACGAGCCAGGTTGATTGAAGAGCAAATCGACACGCAATCTGGCTAACCTTTTAACCATATAAAATGAGAATCTAATGAAACACATTACACGACTCGCTATTTCTTTGTTGCTGGTGGTATTTGCTGGCATCGCACAAGCGCAACAGACCACGACCTCGGGTGTTGTGGTAAGTACTAACGATACTTACCAGACCATCACGGTTCGTGACGACACCACAGGCCAGCGCAATACGTATTTTGTTGGCAACAACACCGAGCTCAAAAGCAATAGTGGTGCAATTGAGTTCAGCGACATTCGTCGTGGCCAAGCAGTAGATTTGGTATTTAACGACACAGACCGTGGCCGAGAGTTGGGCAGCTTCGCCACAGCCGATGCAAACGCGACCGTGGAAATCATCCCAATTGAATTCGAAGACCATTACACCATTACCGGTGAAGTTGTTGGAACACGTCCGGCAAAACGCACTATCACTATTCGCCCTGAAGGTAAGACAAACCGTCGTACAATCAATGTGCCTGAAGGTGTAACGATTAGCCGTAACGGTAAATTCGTAGAGATCGAAGACTTGTTGATTGGTGACACAGCGAACTTCAAGTACCAAGAAACTGTACAAGGTTTTGTATTAGTACAAGAAGGTCAAACCGAAGAAGAAGCAATTGCTGACGCGAATGGCGAAATGGAAGCAAACGACGAACCTGTGACTGAAGAGCCAGTGGTACTTCCTGCGACTGCGTCAAATCAGTTTGCATGGTTGATCGCTAGTTTAGCTGCCTTAATGCTTGCTGGTGGTTTGATGACTTTCCGTCGCATTTCGTAACACCATGCTGCGGTATTTGGAACGGGGGCTGCTGGTCATAGCAGCCCTCGCTTTAATCAAATTTGGGATGGCGTATGCCGACAACTGGAACAGTGAGGATACGGTTGCCAGTTTTAAACAGCAGCGCATGTTGATCGCCAACAATGAGACGCAGCTCAACGTGTCTCAGAAGGTCGACAATCCGAGCGCTGAACCCGCTGCAGCACCACAAGCCAGTCCAGCCAAGGAACCAGTCGCACGGTCAAGTAGTGAACTGGACGCCAACCTACCTGATATGACGCTCTGGTCGACCCAGCGTAAAAGTGCTTTCGATAAGGCAAACAAAAGTCAGCCGATTCTAATCGCCGCCATAGAGATTCCTTCTGTTGGGGTACACGCACCGATTTACCATGGAACCGATCATCCGCAACTAGATCGCGGTGCCGGCTGGATTTTAGGCACAGCCCGACTCGATTCGAGCCGTGGCAACATTGGCATCGCGGCGCATCGAGATGGCTTTTTTCGTGGTCTCAAAGACATTACTGTTGGGGATGAAATTGAGCTTGCCACACTCACTGAAGATCGACGCTACCGCGTGCACTCATTGACCATTGTTAAACCAGAGGACATCCACGTTCTGGCATCCAGTGAAGCAGCTGAACTCACCTTGGTGACCTGCTATCCATTTTATTTTGTTGGTAAAGCACCCAAACGATTTATCGTCAAAGCCGAGTTGATCGAACGCACGCCATTGTCGCCGAATTAATCAGACGACCAATACAACGACCTTTACTCCACCTACCAGCTCTAGTTAACTCGACTTGCGTTTCAAGCTGTCGTACAGTGCAAGTAAGCTTTTCTTGGGCAATTTTCCATTTGCCTCCCTAGGCAATGCCGCCACGGTGTAAATCGGTCGAGGCACGAATGCGGCATCGAGGTAGGCACGAAGATGATCTCGTAATTCGGTCTTCGTGACCCCTTCATTCAATACCACCACCGCGGCCAGACGCGGTACGGCACAGGATTGGTTTTGCGGGAAAAACACAGTGCCATCCTGCAAACCTGGAAAGCGATTCAACACCGCATTCACGGCTTGCAATGAGCCGCGTTTACCGGCGATTTTGATTTGGTCACTGGCGCGACCTTGCAGACTGAACTCAAACTCTGAATGTACTTCGATAAGATCATCCAGAAACACAGGCGCCGGTAAGTACGCGGTGCTTGCTTGCGTGCGTCCGTCGGCTTGCGGTGTAAATTGAATGCCCTCAAAACGCTGCCACAGTTGCGTTTGCGCGGTACGGCGCACCGCCATGGACCCTACTTCGCTACAGCCATACACTTCACGTAACTCGCCACCCGTCACCTGTTCTTGCTGTTGCGCTAAGGCAGCATCCAGCGGGGCTGTGGCGCAGAGTGTAACTGCCACCTTGGGACTTTTGTTATTGGGTTTCTGTTTATGCTCTGCCGCTAAGGACTGGAGTAAGGCGCGCAAATGAAATGGTGTGGTAATCAAATTTCGCGGCTCCGGCAGCTGCGCCAGGCTTGATAACACATCGGCTGGATACAAGGGCTTGCTGTCGACCAAGGCCGCATTGGCAAACACTGCGAGCAGTACTGAGGTCTCCAGACCCCACATATGCTGGCCCGGCACGGTCGCAAGCTGGTAGTGGACTCGATCGTCGTCAGGCAGCATGTAGCGCGCATTGATCAAGGAACTTTCACGCAGCGTACGCCAAGTTTTGAGGTTTGGTCGGGATTGGCCGGTCGATCCAGATGTGAAACTGATGATGGCTAATTGCTCTGGTGCAATCTGCGGACTGAGTTGGTCACATTCACTGAACGACCAATCTAACGCGTTCAAACTGAAGCTTGGCAGTGCGGAGCTGAGGTCCTGCTCAACCCCATCATGCACGACTAGGCAATCCGCGTAACGCGACGCTAAGCCTTCTTGGGTAGCGGCATTCCGGTTTGGCGGTAACAAAGTGATTTGCCCACGCGCAATGGAAGCCCAGGTCGCCACCAAAAATAGATAGCGATTCTCGCACAGGTTGATAACGTGTTTTGCGCTCGGCAAGCTTGCCGCTAAACGCAATACATGGGCTAAAAACTGCGCTCGAGACACCGCCAAACCCGGGCCTGATACGGCTAGTCCGGGCAGCGATTGCGTTAACCACGCGAGAGGCTGGTGGTCAGCAGACGGGACTAACGGTGTGGCACAAGTCATGGTGCACAGAGAGTGAGTCGCGTCCCAAGGATGGCGATGTTAGGCGTTCGCCTCAACAAAGGCATTAAGGCTGCGCAGGGTTGCGAAAGCTTCTTTGGTTGCTTCGTCTTCGGCCTTCATCTCGACGCCGTGTTCCTGGGCAATCGCCAAGGCGATTTCCAGTGCATCGATTGAGTCCAAGCCCAGACCGTCGCCAAATAACGGCTCTTCTGGGTCGATTTCGTTAGGCTCAATATCTTCCAGGTTGAGCACCTCAACCAACAGGGCGGCTAGTTCTGCTTCGGCAGGCGTTTGAGTGGCCATCGGCGCGTCTCCTTGTGGTTTATTTCTTTATTTTCAAAGGGCGAAAGTTTAAACTATTCGTTTACAAAAGATAATAACAAGTTGCCAAATCTGTGGTGGGAAGAACACCGATTTGATTTGGACTTACAACTGTCAAATTAACAGCTTGTGATCACGCCTTGGGGTCTGCCGTTGATCAACCTAGCATTTATTCGTGTGTAACGATCGGCCTTTGCCTCACGTTATAGGCGGCTTGCAATGCCACCACCGCTGTTAATTTAGGACGGGGACTAAATCTGCATGTTGCAAAATTTCACTTCTACGCGTTCGCCAGAGGAGCTACTGGCTGAAGCGGATTCGCTCGCAGTTCTGCGATTTGACCAAAGCACCGACGCCAGGCAGTCGCTAACCGATACCCGAGTTGAGTTGCTCGGTGAAACTGGCGATTCTTATGAAGTATGGAAAGCCGAAGGTGCCCAAGTTGAACACGGCACAGAAGGCAATTGCCTGTGGGCCCGCACCAACAACCTACAATTTACTGCGATCACAGCGCCCTTGGCGGATGGTGACGACTTTGAGGCAACAGCCTACGCCGTCTACCAAGAGCTGTTATCGGTGATCGAAAACTGCCCGCACCCTGAACTGGTTCGGTTTTGGAATTACATTCCCAATATCAATCATGGCGCTGGCGACAGCGAGAATTACAAACGGTTCTGCACTGGGCGTCTGCGCGCGTACAGTGAGCATAATCTACAGGATCTTCAGTTTCCGGCGGCGTCCGCGGTTGGTCATTACGGCACTGGCATCACCGTCTATGCGCTGACCGCATCGACTTCTGCCGAACACCACGCCAATCCTCGCCAGGTAGATGCGTTTAAATATCCGCGCCAATATGGGCCAAGCAGCCCATCTTTTGCACGCGCGACCACCATTGAGCTGAACGAACAGCGCCTATGCTTCATCTCTGGCACCGCCAGTATTTTGGGTCACAGTTCTGTGCATCAGGGCGATCTGCGGCTGCAGCTATATACAACCAACGACAACATTCTTTACCTGTTAAAAGAAACCGGGTTTAAGGCAAATCAGATTCGTACGCTGCGGGTTTATCTAAGACACAAATCGGACTTGGAGGCATGTCAACGTATTGTGGCTGAGCTGTTCCCGGGCACCACTGTGTTGTACACGCATGCGGATATCTGCCGCGCAGACCTCCTGGTCGAAATCGAGTGTTTTTGCGTCGACGATTAATGCCCCATCATGGCCGCTCTATCCCTCAATCATTATTGGCGTATTGTTGCTGCCGGGCTTAGCTACGTTTTATTCGGCCTCGGTGCATTGCTTCCGGGACTGTATATCTTGATACTGGGTGTCTTACCGCTGGATCAACATACTCGCCAACTCAAGGTGCGGCGCGTGATTCAAAAACTGTGCTGGGTTTATGTGCATATTATGCAAGGCCTCGGTTTGCTGCAGTTCACCGTGCACGGCAAGGCGCCGCAGAACCTTCGTGGCCATATGGTTATTTCAAACCACACCATGTTGATCGATGCGCTTTTTGCGCTCGCGTTGATCGACAATCTCTGCTGTGTCGTCAAAGCTGGTTTGTGCCACAACTTCTTCACTCGGGGCCCGATCAGGTTAGCCGGATACATCCCCAATAACGACCCAGACTTGGTTAATCGAGCCGCCAACAAGTTGGACGCAGGCGAAAACATTCTGATTTTTCCAGAAGGGACGCGCAATCAATACGATCTACAATTGGACTTTAAACGTGGTGCAGCGAATATTGCTGTGATCAGCGGCGCTCCAATTTTGCCGATGCTGATGTGTTGTTCTCCGCGAGCGCTTGGTAAGGACAAGAAATGGTATCAACTGCCAACCGTGAAATCTCAAATCACCATTGAGATCCACCCAGTATTAAACGTCGCTGATTGTATTGATACCAACGAACCACGTACCCGTCAGTATCGTAAACTGACTCAGTGGCTGCGCGATTACTATTATCAAGCGGTGTCGCGCGTTACTGAAGGTTGATACAGTGCCTTGGTAGCCTTAATTTATCAGCAGCGAGTACAAAACTTGGTGCTATAATCCGCCGCTAAAACTTCCATCATTGAGCCCCTACTTATGCCACACAGTAAGCAAGAAGTGCTTGATCACATCAATGGCGTGTTGATTGAGCTGTTTGAGATTGAAGAGGAAAAACTGGTGCCGGAAGCCCGGTTGTACGACGATCTGGACATTGACAGCATCGACACCATCGACCTGCTGATTGAATTGAAAAAGTTTGTCGGCAAGGACATTGATGCCGATGCGTTTATTGACGCACGCACCATCGACGAAGTCGCCGAAATCATTCACAAAATGTAGCCCATGCTGCGCACCAGCTTTGAAATGGAAGTGCCGTTTTACGATGTGGATGCCTACCGCATTGTTTGGCACGGCAATTACCCAAAATATTTTGAAGTGGCGCGCTGCCAGTTGTTAGAAGAAATCGGCTACCCATACGAGAAAATGGAACAAAGCGGGTATTTCTTCCCTGTCATTGACCTGCACACGCGCTACGTCAAACCGATTCTGTTTAAGCAAAAAATCAACGTCAGCGCCACACTCAAGGACTGGGAAAATAAGCTGGTGATTGATTACCTGATCACCGACCTTGACACGGGCGAGCGGCTTACCAAGGGACGCACGCAACAAGTTGCGGTGCTGATGCCGGACAATATCACTCAGTTCCAAAGTCCCCCTGAACTGATTCACCATATCGACCAGGCCTTGCAACGTGCTGCGGAGCAGGAATGAGATTCCGCCACCTTGCCTTCGCTGTATTTTTCAGTGGCTGGTTCACTCCCAGCTTTGCTGAGACGGGTAGTACACAAGATGCTCTGCCGCTGCCGGACGCAGCTTGCAGTTATGCAGGCAATTTTACGCAAGACCGGTACTTAAGCGGCATTGCCGAGCCGATTCGTACGGCGGGCCAATTCTATTTTCACTGTGAGTTTGGCGTTGTCTGGGCTACCCAGGAGCCGATCAAAGATGTGCTGATCTTGCATCGCAATGGTCGGGGGCTTCAGGTGAGCCCGGATCAAGCCGCCAAAAAACTGAAATCTCGACAAAGCAAGTTTCTCGGTCAATTGCTCACGACGTTGATGGCGGGCGATCAAGCCGCATTACGTGAGTTATTCGAGATTTCGGCCACGGAGACTGCCTACCAGTATCAACTGCTACCGCGCCAACGCAAACTCAAGCGCGGTATTCAGCATCTAGTGCTAGACCTGGCCCAGCTGCAACCATTGTTAGATCAGAGCGAAATGTCATCCAAGGAGAAAGCCCTAGGTATTGAGATTCTGGATCGCAACCATCAAACCACACGTATTGCAGCTACCCAAACGCGGCAATTCGAACCCACCGATAACGCCGCAGCTCAGTGTGCGTCGATGACTGATCTGGGCGCCGAGTACTGCGATTTACTGTTCGGCCTGTAAGTCATGTTTTTAACCAGCGCCCGTTTGGCTTTTGTGTTGCTCGCCGTGGCAAGCATATGGCTGGCGCTACAAACTGGGCGGGATTGGAATATCGACACCGATCTGGCCGATCTGTCACCACGCACCAAGCAAAGCGCCGGGACCAAAGCAGCCACACAAGCGCTACGAGAAAACATTGAACAACGTATTGTGTTACTGCTGCAGGGTCAGGAGGAAGATCTTTACGCGGCCGATTCAGCCTTACGCGATGCCCTCTCCACCTACCCGAACTTGCGCGTGATTCCCGATTCCGCAACCCTGGCCAAAGAATTAATAACCCAACTTAAACCGTTCCGCTTTCATTTACTGACACCGGCTCAACGGTCAGAGCTGACCGCGCAGTCCAAACAAGCGATCGTCGCCAAGGCCGAACGCGCACTGTACAGCAACAGTGATCTGGCGCGCATCTATCCGTTCCATGAAGACCCTTTTGGGTTGCACAGTCAAACCCTATTAAGCCTGCTCGGCGCCGACACGTTGAGCGACAACGAGGAGATAAGCACCTTGCCGCTGCAACTGGCGATCACCCGTGGCGCCTTGAATATGCGTGCACAACAAGCATTGAGTCACGAGCTGGATCAGCTCTTAGCGGACGTCGCGGAACGCAGCCAGGTGCAGATCGACCGTTCTGGCATATTCTTCTTCGCCGCCGATGCTGCGGGCCGCTCCAAACAAGACATCAGCCTGATCAGCACAGGCTCGACCATCGGTGTGGTGCTCTTACTACTCCTGGTGTTCAGATCGTTGACCGCCTTGATACTGCCGGTCATCTCGGTGATATTGGGAGTCGGCTTTGCCTTTGTGTTTACCCATACGGTGTTCGGCAAAATCCACGTTTTGACCATTGTGTTTGGGGCCAGTCTGATCGGTATCGTCATCGACTACTCGCTGCATTACTTTTATCACGGCGCACGTGAATCGGCACAGTCCGAGAAGCACGCCCTGCTACGCGCATTAGGTCTCAGTCTCGCGACCTCGCTAATTGGCTATGCCGCGCTCGGATTCTCTAGCTTACAGGCACTGCAAAAAGTCGCGGTGTTCTCCTGCGCGGGCTTGGTGGTTGCATGGTTGAGCGTGGTCTGTTTAGGCGATCTGGCACTGCGACGGCCAATTCGAACAGAGAAACGTGTGCTTCCCAACGTTATAGCGGCGTGTTTACGTGGTGTATCACTGCTAAGCGGCAGACAATGGGCTGGCGTCGCCTTGGCTGTCATACTCCTTGGCGCAGTATTGGCAGTCCGCCCTGCAAGCTATGCGGATAGCCCACGCGTTTTTTTCACACCGCCACCGGCGCTGCTCGATAGCGAACGACGTGTGGCGGCCGCCACCAGTGATTATGAGCCCGGGCGCTATATGCTACTGCATGGCGATACCGCTGAAGCGGTTTACGCGCAGCACGCGCAACTCGTGTCGCGTATTCGTGCGTCAGAATCGTATCAGGAAGACCAGTTCACCAGCCTGCTCACTTGGGTGCCTGCCCC
>JAUHZM010000380.1 GCA_030426005.1 Gammaproteobacteria bacterium | reverse complement strand
CGCTGGTCAAGCTGGATGCCGACAGCCGTACCGTTGAAATCGCCCGTATGTTAGGCGGCGAAACCATAACCGATCGAACGCGCGCGCATGCGCAAGAAATGCTGGCAGCTAGCCAGTAAGCAGAACCAACATGTCACACACACTTGCCCCCGTTCGACCGGCCGTGGCGTCGGATATTCCGGCCATCCAGTCGCTGCTTAACCACTATGCCTCGATGGGTGACCTTCTGCCACGTACGCGCACCGATATTGAGAAAAACCTAGCTCACTTCCATGTTGTGGAAATCGACGGTGAACTATTAGCCTGCGGTTCACTCGAACACTTCACCGAGGAGCTAGCTGAGGTTCGCAGTTTAATGGTGCGCACCGATATAAAGCGATCTGGTCTTGGTCGCGCTATCGTGCAGGAGTTGATTGATCTGGCACGCTCACGCAAGGTGAAACGCCTAATGGCACTCACCTACGTGCCTGAATTTTTCCACCGAATGGGCTTTAAAACCGTTAACAAAGAGATATTTCCCGAGAAAATCTGGGGAATTTGTGTAAACTGCTACAAATTTCATAATTGCGACGAAATCGCGGTATTGATGGAGCTGTAACGGATACCACAGTCGAACCATTAAACCCGAGATCAAACTAAGCACAGAACCATGACCATTTTTACTAGTAAAAACGCCAAGTTACTTGCCATTGCGGCAGCATGCACGCTGAGTGTTTCCGGCTGTATTCGCCCATACCAGCCTGACATTCAGCAAGGCAACATTATCAATAACAGCGATCTGCGTGAGATTCGCTACGGCATGAGTAAACAGGAAGTCCTGTTCATTCTGGGTACGCCGATGGTCATCGATCCGTTCAATGAGCAACGCTGGGATTATTTTTATTCCAAACGTGATCAGACCAAACATGAAACGTCACAGCGCCTAATCACAGTCCTGTTCGAAGGCAACAAACTGGTGAAACTGAAAGGCGATGTTGACCTTGCAAACGTGCAACAACTGGAGCCGAGCACGGAAGATAAACAGCACGGTGGCACGGTAATCACTGAGCCGACTCAGCCCGAGAAAGGCTTATTGAATCGTTTAGGAATCCTGAAAAGTAGAGATTAAACTTGTTACTCACGCTTAGTTGATCTTCAACTCAACCGAACGACATACCTCTCCCCTTCGAATTCCGGGTGGTGGCACGCACCACCCGAACCTCATTAACCTGCTGTTGGAAACGCGTCCAAGAAAGTCGAAATCCGTTTCGCATTGGCGCCCAAATCGCTGATACCAATTCGCGATACCGAGCGCAGGTCAATCAGACTGCCCGACTCTGACTCAGTAACACGCACCACAATATCGTCTTTAAAGCCCCACAGCTTGGTGGTATCTGTGGCCTCCACAATGCCCGCTTCTGCATTCACATTCACGACTTCCCAGCCCAAGTCCTTTGCCAACGCGGCAGCGCGCTCGACCGCAGCCGGTTTATCCAGCGACGATGACAGCGTCTTTACCGCTGGATACGCCTGAGATTGCACTGGGCCTAGTTCCGCTGAGTTGTAGGCTAGCGGATTGTGTTCAGCCGAACGCACCGTAGTAATCACGTCAAAGGCCGGCGGATTATCGATGTCGGTCGAAATGTTGTGGATTGGTGGAACACCGTCTGCACCAAACTTCAAAGCAGCCATACCCAAAATCGGCACCATCGCGATCCATGCGGCCAGGCGTGCAGATTTGGCCAATGCAGGGCTGCTGCGACGTTTCCAAAAGGTAATCACCATACTGACCACAAACAGACCCAGCGCGAGCAATACCGACCACTTAATGATGCTGGCACTGACGCCGAAACCAAATAAGTTCATACGAAACCCGAGCACTGCGAAGGGAAACCCAAGTAAGGCGATGACCGCCAAGATTTGTAGCACTTTATTCATAATTAATTCGTTCCAAATTTAATTTCGACGCGCAGAAAGGCGCGACAACTTAGCGGACAAAACCTCATTCGGCTCAAACTCCAACTCTGCCAATAACTGGTCGGCAACCTCAGGCCGGTTGCACACCAATACCATATCGCAACCTGCGTAAATAGCACGTTGCGCACTCTCAAGAATTGACCCAGGATTCTCGGTGGC
>JAUHZM010000085.1 GCA_030426005.1 Gammaproteobacteria bacterium | reverse complement strand
CAAATGACCGTCGAAGTTGGTAGTCAAATCGAAGACCCGATTGCGCGCCTAGAATTCGTGCATAAGAGCACGCGTGCCGCCAAACAACTCACCACTGCCGTCGGTGCAAAAACGATGACGGACTATGCGCAATTTATTCCGTCCACACTCTCAGCCGCGGCTGCACGCCTGTACAGCCAGCTAGGCATGGCAAATCGCGTCAAGCCCGCCTATAACTGCGTCATCACTAATGTGCCCGGTCCACAGATACCGCTATATTTTACCGGCGCAAAGATGTTAAGCTCCTTCGCGCTTGGGCCACCGATTGATGGCATGGGTTTATTTCACGGGTTGGGTAGCTACTGCGGCAAATTCAATATCACTGTTAGCGCGTGTCGCGAGATGATGCCGGATCCCGCATTCTACGCACGCTGCCTGCATGAATCATTTGCTGAATTGCAGCAAGCGACAGACGAGAGTAACGCGCGCGACGCAACCTCCCCCTCCGACCAACCTGGCTCAGGCAAGAATAAAACCAGGTTAACCACCAAACGCAAGAAGAAAAGCCGTCGAAAAACCAAAGCGAAATCTACTAGCAACTCATCATCCAAATAGAGTCAGTTCCGCGATTCAGCCGCACACAGGCTGACGAACGATGACTTACCGTTAAACCCTATCAGCTCTGAGTATCGAGTAATGGAAAAGTATTTAATGGCCAACGGCTTACGCCTGGCATACGATGAATTCGGCCAAGCCGGAAACCCCTCAGTTGTACTTATTATGGGGCTCGGCACCCAAATGATTGCCTGGCCAGATGCGTTCTGCAACGGCTTGGCAGACCGCGGCTACCATGTAGTTCGATTCGACAATCGAGATATCGGCCTGTCGCAACGCATAGAAACCAAGAAAGACACCAATGTCCTAAAACTGATGCTTCGTAAGCGTTTAGGCTTATCGATTCGCGTGCCGTATACCTTACGTGACATGGCGGCGGATACCGTTGGCTTGCTCGACGGACTGGAAATCGAGTCCGCACACTGGGTCGGCGCATCAATGGGCGGGATGATCGCCCAGGTTCTGGCCGCCGAGCACCCAGAACGAAGCTTGTCGCTGACCTCGATCATGTCATCGTCAGGCAACCCAGAATTGCCGCAGGCGGGTTGGCGCGTTTCTAAACAACTTATCGGTCAGCCTAGCATCACCAACGAGCAAGCATTTTTGAAACACGCCATGAAAACCTGGGCCATCATCGGCAGTCCAGATTATCCTCCAAAGAAAGAAGAGCTCGAAGAGCGTATTTTGACTGCGATTCGACGTGCATACTCACCGAAAGGCTTCGCCAATCAGATGGCGGCAATTCTGGAGTCTGGAGACCGACGCGGCTTATTGCGTAAAATAGACGCGCCAACACTGGTAATCCACGGCAAAGCCGATGTGTTAGTGCCGGTCGAAGGCGGCATAGACACCGCTGCGAATATCAAGCAAGCGAAATTGGAATTGATCGAAGGTATGGGGCATGACCTGCCTAAGCAGCTACTCCCAAGATTCGTGGATTTAATCGACCAACACATCCAGACTAGCAGGACGTAAGGACTCACGCCACAATCTAACTGGAAACACCGGCTGCCTGGGTATTCTGCTCAGGCACAAGGTTTGCGCGCTGCTTCGGCACCGTAAACCATAGCTTGTGGATGCCAGAAGCGCGAAACTTTCGCCACTTGCCTTCCGGTTGCCGCAGCCTGTCTGCCAGTACGTACATCACCAGCGGATTTACTCCAATTCCAAGATGACTAGCTGGTACTTCAATGTTCTCGGTTTGTGGATGCGCTGTTTGCACTGATCCTTCCCATGCCACGATGCCATCAGTTTTCGAATAGATCGATGTGGTCGGTACCGGCGGTGGGGATTTAAAGCTGGCGCGACGATGGTGTTCCAAACTGGAAGGCGTGCCATTTAATAATTCAAATAAAGCGTGCGCCCCAGAATGACGCGGTTCCCCTGAGATCGGACTTCCCAAAGAGATAACACTGCGCACAATGTCTGGGCATGCTTTGGCGACTTCCCGCGCAAACAGACCGCCAAGACTCCAACCAATCAGTGACACCTTGCGCCCCGAGTTAGCTGCGACTTCGCGCACCAGGGCTACCATCTCAGCTTCCAGATGTTCGTCAACCCAAATATTCGACCCCAACCCCCATCCATGCGTCTCGTAACCTAAACTGGTCAACAGAGCGCGCATTGGTCGCGTAGAAAGATCACCACCGCCAAAGCCTGGGAACACAATCACAGGGTGTCCGTCGCCGCGCGGCAACCGTTTCAACCAAGGCCGCAAAGCGTAAAAACTTTGCCACTCAAACATAGCTCTTGGCTCCGCCAGACGCCAAAAGCGGAACTGTGCACGACGAAATGGACTCACTATTATTGACCCTAAGTTTACTACTTTGATGACAGCTTAACGCCACAGCCCGCCAAATTCGACAATTTTTTAGTACTGGCCAATGGTTTTAGGTGATTGCGATGGGTTATTTGTTACAATCAGCCTCGAATCTAGCATCAAAAACACATCATGACTGTTTCTATAAAAACACCTGACGAAATCGAAAAAATGCGCGTAGCCGGCCGCCTGGCCAGCGAAGTGCTCGATATGATTGAGGCACACGTCAAACCTGGGGTAACCACAGAAGAGCTGAACACCATTTGCCACGAATACATCGTAAATGAACAGCAAGCCATTCCCGCACCACTAAACTACCGAGGCTTCCCCAAATCCATCTGCACCTCAGTCAATCATGTGATTTGCCATGGCATACCAGGTGCTAAAAAGCTGAAAAAAGGCGACATCATTAATATTGATGTGACGGTTATCAAGGATGGCTACCACGGCGACAATAGCCGCATGTATTATGTTGGCAAGCCCAACGTACTCGCGAAACGTCTGTGTGAGACAGCCAAAGAAGCCATGCTGATCGGTATCGACATGGTCAAACCCGGTGTGCGCTTAGGTGACATCGGCCACGCAATACAAGCGCATACCGAGGCGAGCAATTTTTCCGTAGTGCGTGAGTATTGTGGCCACGGCATTGGCCGTGTGTTTCACGAAGAACCACAAGTTTTGCATTACGGCCGGCCGGACACCGGCATGGCGCTCAAAGAAGGCATGACCTTCACCATTGAACCGATGATTAACGCGGGAAAAAAAGAAACGCGACTGCTCGCGGATAACTGGACCGTGGTCACGCGCGACCATTCACTCTCAGCACAATGGGAACACACCGTTCTGGTGACCAGTGATGGCTATGAGATTTTGACCCTGTCCGACGGCGCAGTTCTGCCATAAAGACCTAAAACGATACCGCCCTATGCACTTTGCCAAGAGCAAGCTGTTTAACCGAGCAGCCTTTAAACAGGCGCTGGACGACAGCAAACCCCTCCCGATTGCACCATTTAAAGCGGCGATCAAACGCGCGCTCACTGTGCTGCAAGAGTATCAATTGCAAGGGGCATCATCGTCGGACCTGGTCAGCCATTTCACCTGGATGATCGACCAGTTGGTGATCATGATCTGGGAGCATCATCAGACCCAGTTGCCGAGCGACATTAAAGCCGAATTAGTTGCCGTCGGTGGCTACGGACGCGGAGAACTGCATCCACATTCCGATGTCGACCTGCTGATCTTATTAGCCAAAGACCAATATGATGATGCCGGCGAGTGCATCGAAGCTTTTCTGCGCTTTCTCTGGGATATCGGCCTCGATATCGGTCACAGCGTACGCTCAATCAAAGATTGCGTAAAAGAAGCACGCGGCGATGTCACAATTATGACCAATCTGCTCGAAGCCCGTCATTTAGCCGGGGACGAGAGCCTCTTCGAGACACTGGACCAGAAAATACGTGCACCGCGAATGTGGGCTCCGGATAAGTTTTACCAGGCGAAAAAAGCCGAACAGGATGTCCGCCACGCGCAGTACCAAGACACAGCCTATTCGCTGGAACCCAACCTGAAAGAGTCACCCGGCGGCCTACGTGATCTACAAACCATTCTGTGGATTTACAATCGGCGTTACGGTGTGCGCTCGTTTCGAGACATGGCCGACCAGCAGCTGATCGACAAAGACGAATACCGCATTCTCATTCGGGCTCGTAATATCCTGTGGCGAATGCGCTGCGGTCTACATTTGATTACCCAGCGGCACGAAGATCGCCTACTGTTTGACACGCAACGAAAACTTGCTGAAGAATTCGGTTATCAAGACTCGCCAACGCATCTCGCGGTCGAACAGTTGATGAAGCGTTACTACCGAACGGCGAAACAAGTGATCTATCTTAACGAGGTCCTGCTCGCCAGTTATCGAGTCACGCACAACAAACGCCTGTCGCTCGCCGTCGGTAAAAGTTTGGATAAAAACTTTATCCTCAAAAACAAAATGATTGAGCAGCGTAATAACAAGGTGTTTGAGCAAGAGCCGAGCGCCATGATCAAGCTGTTCAGTTTGATGCAAGAGCATAAGATCACGGTCATCCATCCGGACACAATCCGCGCGATCCGTGCCAACTTGAGCCAGGTAAACAATCAGTTTCGCAATGACCCTGAGACCAAAAGCCTGTTTCTGGATTTATTCAAGCACGAAGGCATCGGCTTGACCAATGCACTGGCAAGAATGAATGCTTATGGCCTGCTTGGCGCGTATATCCCCTCCTTCGGGGCCATCGTAGGCCAGATGCAACACGACTTGTTTCATGTTTATACCGTCGACGGTCATACTTTAAAGGTCATTGAGAATCTTACCCGCTTGCGGAAATACCCGGATGAATTTCCCATGGCGAGCCAACTACTGGCCGACCTGTATAAGCCAGAACGCCTATTTATAGGCGCCCTATTCCACGATATTGCCAAAGGCCGCGGTGGCGATCACTCAGTACTAGGTGAGTCAGACGCCTACGAGTTTTGTATCAAACACGGTCTCAGTGAATACGACGCCAAACTGGTGGGCTGGCTGGTACTCAAGCACCTCATGATGTCGCACTTTTCCCAACGTCGTGATATCTCAGACCCCGAAGTCATTAAGGAGTTCGCGGATATTGTTGGTGACATTGAGCATCTCGACAATTTGTATTTGCTGACTTTGGCGGATATTCGTGGCACCAGCCCAAAGGTGTGGAATGCCTGGAAAGGTCAGCTGTTGCTGGAGCTGTATGACGCGACCCGTAAAGCGCTACGCCAAGGTGTCGCCAAACCCCATAATGTGCGTGAACACGTTGAAGACGATAAGCGCGCAGCCCTAGAATTGATTTCGCAACAATTGGGGCCGCGCCAGTTTTCTGAAGAGACGGTACAGCAGTTTTGGGATACCCTACCTGGCGATTACTTTGTTCGCAATGAACCGTATTACATCGCCTGGCATGCAACCAGTTTACTCAATGGTTCGGCGATTGAGATACCATTGGTGACCACACGCTACAGTGAGCGTTTGGAAGCCAATATGTTTTTTGTGTTTGCACCGGAAACCAATAAACTTCTGACTCAGGTAACCGGCGCATTCGACTCAATGGAACTAAACATTATCGAGGCACGATTACAGCTCAGCTCGAATGGGTTTGCGCTCTACACCTTTAATGCCACGGTGCCAGATCCAGACTCGGGTCGCAAACCGGAGTACGCCCGTTTTCTGGAAAAACGCTTGCGTGCTCTAATCTTAGACCACGACGACACCAAGTTTCAGCCGCGACAACGCTCATCGCGTGCACTGAAACACTTTCCGATTCAGCCGCGCGTTGATTTTCTCTTTAACAGTCAAAGCTACACCACGATGGAAGTTGTCGCACAAGATCAACCCGGACTACTCCACAAAGTGGCGCGCGTGTTACGCAATCACAATATGATTCTTCTCAGTGCACGTATCGCCACCTTTGGTGAACGAGCTGAGGATATTTTCTATATTCGTCATGGCGATCACTCTCCAGTTGTGGATGAGTCAATCCTAAAAACCTTGCAACAGCAGATTTGTGACGCACTGGTTCAGGGATCGAGCACTCAAAAGTCCGCTTAAATCACAAATGCGCTGATTTACGGTGGCAGTCCGACCGCGCTTGATAGATAATTTCGCCCAAAATTTTCACTTACCTTCAGCTAACAACCATGTCTGACCAGTTACAAACACTCATCAACGACGCGTTCGAGCAACGCAGCACCATTCGCCCAAACAATGTTGATCCGCAAATCAAGGAAGCGGTTGAAGCCAGCATTGAGTTACTCGATCGCGGTGAAGCGCGTGTGGCCGAAAAAATCGACGGTGAATGGCAAGTTAATCAATGGTTGAAGAAAGCCGTACTGCTCTCTTTCGCGATTCGCGACAACGAGTTAATGCCGGGCGGTGAAACCAATTATTTTGATAAAGTCAGCTCTAAATTTGCCGATTACGATGAAGCACGCTTCCGCCAAGAAGGTTTTCGCGTCGTTCCCCCTGCCGCTGTGCGCAAGGGTTCCTACATCGCGCCGGGGGTAGTGATCATGCCGGGCTACGTTAACATCGGCGCCTACGTTGACAGTGGCACCATGGTGGATACCTGGGCTACGGTTGGCTCGTGTGCGCAAATCGGTAAAAACGTACACTTATCCGGTGGCGTGGGCATCGGCGGCGTACTGGAACCAATTCAAGCGGGGCCAGTGATTATCGAAGACAATTGCTTTATCGGCGCACGTAGCGAAGTGGTTGAGGGCGTAGTAGTGGAAGAAGGCTCCGTGATCTCAATGGGCGTCTACTTGGGCCAAAGCACGAAAATTTTGGATCGCGCTACCGGTGAAATCACGTACGGCCGCATCCCTGCAGGCTCCGTGGTAGTATCTGGTTCGATTCCAAGCGAGGATAAGACTCACAGCCTGTATTGTGCCGTCATCGTGAAAAAGGTTGATGCAAAAACCCGCGCCAAAACCGGGTTGAACGAATTACTGCGCGTCGACTAATTTACCGGGAGTTTAAATCATGCCTCGCCAAGATGACGCCACGTTGGCGTTGACCAAACAGCTTATCGCTGCACAGTCAGTAACCCCAAATGATGCCGGATGCCAAATGCTGATGACCGAGCGCCTAAGCGCTATCGGCTTTGAAATTGAGGCTTTGAACTTCTCTGACAAACACGGCACGGTGCAAAATTTTTGGGCACGGCGTGGTTCTGAAGGCCCATGCCTGGCCTTCGCCGGCCATACTGACGTGGTCCCAACCGGCGACTTAAAACGCTGGCACAGCGACCCATTTGAGCCCACCGAGCGTGATGGCATGCTGTATGGCCGCGGTGCGGCAGACATGAAAACATCGCTCGCCGCCTTCGTGACAGCGATTGAACAGTTCGTGTCGGAGCATCCTGATCATAAAGGCTCTATTGCACTGCTAATCACCTCGGATGAGGAAGGACCGTCTACCTGCGGTACCGTTAAAGTGGTTGAAACGCTGGAATCACGCGGTGAAAAAATAGATTATTGCCTGGTCGGTGAGCCAAGCTCCACCAAACAACTTGGTGATGTCATTAAGAATGGCCGTCGCGGTTCATTGGGCTGCGAACTCACCATCGTCGGTCATCAAGGGCACGTAGCCTACCCGCACTTGGCCGATAACCCGATCCATCACTGCGGTCGCGTGATCAGCGCATTGACGGCCATTGAGTGGGATCAGGGCAATGACTATTTTCCGCCGACCAGTTTTCAGATCTCCAATATCGCAGGGGGAACCGGCGCAACGAACGTGATTCCAGCCACCACCACGCTAACGTTTAATCTGCGATTCTCGACTGAGATCGATGAAGAAGGGATCAAACAACAAGTCATCTCAACGCTGGATGCTCTGAACGTTGAGTATGAGATGGAATGGAATTTGTACGGCCTGCCTTTTCTAACTGAAAAAGGAAGTTTGGTCAGCGCCTGCACTAAGGCGATCAAGGCTGAGTGTGGTATCGACACAGTGCTGTCGACTTCAGGTGGCACCTCTGACGGCCGCTTTATTGCACCGACCGGCGCACAGGTGGTTGAGCTAGGACCAGTAAACGAAACCATTCATAAGGTTAACGAGTGCGTGGCGCTGGAAACACCGGCCAAATTGTCTCGTATTTATGCAGGAATTCTGCGCGAACTACTCACGTAATTAGCACGACATGCCCTGCTCCCTGGGCATGATGGGATAAGAATGCCGTGTGATCAGCCAAGTGGCTAGGCGCTGATCACACCAGCATGAATTTCAAGGAAAGATTAGCTACCTTCCTCAGGCCGATTTTCATTCAATTCCATCTTGTTCAAACTGTCGGTGCGGAACAAATGGAAGGCTTTGCTATTCGCGAACGCCACGGTATAACCGTCGTATTTCCAAAGCGTATATGTCGCATGCGTACCGACTGGTGCGGTCGTACTGATCGGTTCACCAAGAATCTGCCGCACCTGCTCTTCACTTTTCCAACGGATCTGCTTGATGTCCTGCGCTGCCGCTGCGCTGGGTAGTGCGCTAAGCATTGTCAGACTCATCAAAGCACCGAGAGGTTTTGATAGTTTCTTCGAAGAAAACCTTATAACTGGTTGATTTGACACTTTAAATTATCCTTCAAGTAATGGGTAACAGCACATTATCAAAGAACAATAGCAATCGCAATTAGGATAATTCAAGCTTTTCGACACGGATTCAGTGATAATTTAGTCAATCGAAACGTAAATTAGCTCGAAATTCTGCCAACAAATGCACCTCAAGACACTGATATATATACTTTTTTTATTGAATGCAATCGTGCCTGCCAACATTGCATTCGCGGAGATGAACCAAGTCATCGCAGCACCCTTGAGCGAAATGCAAACGAAACTGGATCAGCTCGAATCTCGGCATCCCGACATTATCGAGAATACCGAAAAGCGCATTCGCTTCTATCAGCACACCGAACCCAGTGAATTTTCCATTGTCTACCTACACGGATTCTCTGCCACCCGAATGGAGTTACATCCTCTCATTGATCGGCTAGCAGATAGCTTGCAGGCCAATGTATTTTATACTCGCCTTACCGGGCACGGTCGCAGTGAAGATGCGATGCTGGACGGCTCGGTTGCCGCGTGGCAGCAAGACACGCGGGACGCTTTGAAAGTTGCTCAACGTCTTGGTAACAAAGTCATTGTGATTGGCACTTCAACGGGCGGGACGCTTGCAACCTGGTTGAATGCCAATACCGACGCAAGCAATGCGCCTTTTGCGACGATTCTGATCTCACCAAATTTTGCGGTCAAAAGTCGCAGTTCCGAGTTGTTGCAATGGCGATTAGGCCGCTGGCTGGTCAAAGCGCTCAAAGGTGATTATTACTCATTCACACCGCACAATGAATTCCATGCCAAGTACTGGACCGAACGCTACCCGTTCGATGCCATTGCCCCCATGCTGGACCTGGTAGACGAAGTAGCTGACATCGACCCTCAAACGATTACAACTCCGCACATGATCGTGTATTCGCCACAAGATATCGTCATTGATGTCGACGAAATTGTCGCGTTTGGCGCTGCACTCGGTAGCCAGCAAGCGGTGGTGCTGCCGTTCACCGAATCCAAAGATCCAGCTCAGCACGTACTCGTCGGGGAAGCCAGTTCACCCGACGAAGTTGACCTGCTACTCAATGCGATCTCAGAGTTTATCCACAGCTTGTAACGACCGCGCTAATCCAGCCAAACACGCGCATTCCGGAACATACGCATCCAAGGCCCATACTCGCCCCAGCTGGCTTCGCGCCAAGAGTTAGTGACGGTGCGGAAAATACGTTCTGGGTGCGGCATCATGATGGTGACTCGCCCGTCATCATTACTTAGACCGGCAATACCCTGTGGTGAACCGTTTGGATTAGACGGGTACACTTCGGTCGCCTGACCACGATAATCAATGTATCGCATCGCTACGTTGGTCGCTGTGACGTTCGCGCCATACTCAGCGCGGCCTTCACCGTGCGCAACCACCACCGGCAGCTGTGAGCCCTGCATCCCAGCCATAAATATCGAGCGTGTATCCTCCGGTATGTCAGCTTGTACCAACCGCGCCTCGAATTGCTCAGACGCGTTTCTCACAAAATGTGGCCAGGCATCCGCACCAGGAATGATCTCTTTTAGATTCGACATCATCTGACAGCCGTTACACACGCCCAGGGCAAACGCGTCGCTACGCGCAAAGTAAGCACTAAAGGCCTCGCGCAAACGGTCATTGAACAAAATCGATTTTGCCCAGCCCTCACCAGCACCGAGCACATCCCCGTAAGAGAAGCCACCACACGCCACCAGACCTTTAAACTCATCCAGGCTAACCCGCCCTTCACTCAGATCACTCATGGTCACGTCAATTGCCGAGAAACCTGCATGAGTAAAGGCCGCAGCCATTTCAATATGGCCGTTAACGCCCTGCTCCCGGAGCACAGCAATGCGCGGCTTGGTCCCGCCGATATACGGTGCACTGACGTCATCGTTCGGATCAAAACTCAACTTCGCGAACAAACCAGTGTCTTCAGTA
>JAUHZM010000084.1 GCA_030426005.1 Gammaproteobacteria bacterium | reverse complement strand
ACCCCATCGTTAGATAGTAGTCACGCACCAGCTCCGGGCGGCCGCCGTTGTTGGCATAAACGTACAAGCGCCCTGCCGTCAGATCAGCTACTAAGACGTGCTGATGCTTACCCATCAAAACCAGACCCGCTGGGATCTTGGCGTGCAAAGCTTGAACTTTTTCTGGTCGGTGCTGCCAGCGATTTTCAACCTGATGTACTAAACCGCGCAACACATCTTCCGGCATTGAAGCACGAGCACCAAATAAAGCGGTATCACCAGACATAGCCATCAACACTTCAGCCCTTAGAAAGTGCCCAACGCGACTTTTGGGAAACGTCATCAAATGCGCGTCCACCTGCTTCAACGCAACCTCTAACTGACCACGCTGTAACGCACCAATCACATCCAACAGCTGTGCCTCATAATCGCCATTCGCGGCAGCCGCATGCAGCGCCTGCACGTGCTCTACACTCTTGGTTGGCAATATCGGTTGCTCCGCATGAACCGACAAGGCAGTGCACCAAGCCACCACCGCCAGCAAATAACGCACACCACTCATCCAGACACCGCTTGTTCTTTGATTATCTTTGCCGTGCGCCAATCACCATTGGATAACACAAACACCAGCCGCTTACGTGACGTTTCTTCAAACGAGGCAGACTGGTAATGCTGAGTGAAGGTCACAGCCACGGAGCCCCCCTGATCTACCACCTCAAATTCAGACACGTTGAGCTGGATCGCTTTCGCATTGGCGAAATAAATGTCATTTTGCTGCAACCATTGAGTACGGTTTACATACTCGCCCGGTGCGTACTCATCGTCGTAGAAAGCGATGTAAGCCGCTTTGTCACGTGCTGCCCAGGCCGAAGCCCATTGCTCAACATGATCAATCGCTGCCTGATCCGATGACAACTTGGGCTCCAATGGCACAGAGTTTTGAACCGCTGATTCAGTCTTCGTTTCTGCTGTCAGCACATTCGTTGACTCACTCGCCACAGGATCAGAAGGCATAGTTCTCTTTTCGTCTACCGCTTGTGTCGCCGCTTGCTCGGCTTGCAGTGTCGCGATTTCCGCTTGTTGTGCGCTCAGTTGGCGTTGCAACTCACTGAGTTTTTGCTCATAACGTTGTTTTTGTGCCGCCAGCTCTGCCGTCATTGCTGCAATTTCCGCTTTGTGCGACTCGGCGGGTTGGGTCTCAACTTGCACCTCCTGTTGCACAGTCGACACCCTCTGGTTTTGCGACACAGCTAACTCACGTACCACGGGTAACTGCACGGCTTTTAAGGCTAAATCAGGGGCATTTTTATCTAGTGCACGCTGATAGGCATTCGCGGCTAGTGCACCATTAATACGTTGCAAACCCGCCAGTAGTGTTGCGGCTTGTTGGTGGGCTTGCAAACCTTGTTGCAGCGTGGCTTTAGCCTGGATTAATTTACCTTGGCGCGCATACACCGAGGCGAGGTTAATGTAATACTCCAATCGCGACGGATCTGATTGCATCATGGTTTGCAGACTCTGTTCCGCTGCGCGCCACTGACCCGCCTCAATCTGCGCTGCCACATCTGCCAACGAGTCTGTCAAAACCGGCTGCGCATACACAGACTTAGGAATTATGAAAGCAATGCACAGCGCCATCGTTGCGACAGGAGCAACAATGCGAAAGTTAAAGATTTTCATACACACACAAAATGAAATTTTGACTAAATTATCTGCAGATCGGCTAGGCGATTCTAAATCAGGAGAAATCGACTGTCAGTCTCATCAAAGAGAGTTAATGCGCCTGTGCCCAATTACTGCCGCGACCAACATCAACCAACAACGGAACATCCAAGGTCGCCACTTGCTGCATGATGTCTCGAATCGACTCACAACCGCTGTCCAATAAATGGTCCGGCACCTCAAACACCAATTCGTCGTGCACCTGCATCACCATTTTAATTTCCGGCACCTCGCGACGAATCCATTTATCCATCGCGATCATGGCCATTTTAATAATGTCGGCAGCCGTGCCTTGCATCGGCGCGTTAATCGCGGTGCGTTCGGCATATTGGCGCACATTATGGTTCTTGGCATTGATATCCGGCAGATACAGGCGACGACCGAACACCGTTTCGACATATCCGCGCTCTCGCGCTGCCTCACGGGTATTCTCCATATACGCTTTCACGCCGGGGTACTGCGCAAAATACTGATCGATGTAGCTTTGTGCCTGTTTGCGCTCCACGTTTAGCTGCTTCGACAAACCAAACGCAGACATGCCATATATCAATCCGAAATTAACCGCTTTGGAATGACGTCGCTGCTCATCAGTGACGTCATCTAATGCCACCGAGAAAATCTCCGACGCCGTTGCGCGGTGAATGTCCAGACCATGCTGAAACGCATCCAGCAAGGTGTCATCGCCCGACAAATGCGCCATGATGCGCAACTCGATCTGTGAGTAGTCCGCAGCCACGATATGGCAGCCTGACTCAGCGATAAACGCTTCTCGAATTCGTCGCCCTTCCTGCGTTCGTATCGGAATATTTTGTAAGTTTGGGTCACTCGACGACAATCGACCAGTTGCCGCCACCGCCTGATGGTATGAAGTGTGCACCCGTCCAGTGCGACTGTTAATCATGGTCGGCAGCTTATCCGTGTACGTGGATTTGAGCTTGCCCAAGCTGCGATGCTCTAAAATCAGGCGCGGCAATTCGTGATCCAGAGCCAGCTCTTGCAACACATCCTCGGCGGTCGACGGTGCACCCTTAGGCGTCTTTTTCAATACCGGCAAACCCATGCGATCGTACAAAATCTCTTGAATCTGCTTGGGCGAGGCCAGATTAAACTCGCCTTCTGCCAGCTCGTAGGCACGCGACTCACTCTCTTGCATGCTCATCGCCAACTGCTGGCTTTGTTGCAATAGCATGGCGTCGTCGATCAGCACACCGTTATCTTCAATGCGCGACAACACGCTTACCAGCGGCATTTCGAGTTCGGTAAAAATCTTATGCAGACCAGGCTTGGCGGTCAGTTGCGGCATCAACGCATGATGCAGCCGTAGCGTAACGTCAGCGTCTTCGGCCGCGTAATGTGCGGCTTTCTCCAGTTCAATCTGATCGAATGTCAGTTGTGACTTACCTTTTCCTGCGACCTCGGTAAACGGTACTGGCGTGTGACCCAGGTGCGTTTCCGACAGCGTATCCATATCATGGCGCGAACTCACACTGTCCAGCACGTAGGACTCCAACATGGTGTCAAACTGGACGCCACGCATCGCAATTGAGTAATTTGCTAGCACGCTCATGTCGTACTTTAGATTCTGGCCAATCTTGGGTAAGTTCGGATCTTCCAACAAAGGTTTCAATTTTTCCAACACCCAGTCACGATCGAGCTGGTTAGGCGCACCAAGATAGCTGTGCGCGACTGGCACATAGGCCGCCTCACCGGCATCGATTGCAAACGACAAGCCAACCAGTTCAGCCGCTTGTGCGTGTACCGACGTGGTTTCCGTATCGAACGCAAAGCCTTCGCTCGCTGCCAATCGGCTCACCCAGCCTTCAAACTCGGATTCGTTCAGAATGGTGCTGTACTTGCCGGGTTTGAATTCACCTACTTGGGCAGCACCACTGCCAGCCTGGAGCGTCTCACCCAATTCACCTAGCCATTTCTTGAATTGTAGGGTTTGATAGATATCGATCAGCTTATCCGTGTCGGGCTCCTTGGCATGCAACTCTTCGAGCGCCGGATCCAACTCCAATTCGCAGCGAATGGTAACCAAGTCCTTCGATAACGGCAGTTGTGGAATAAATTCACGCAGGTTCTCACCTACTTTGCCACCAATTTGATCTGCATTCTCGATCACGCCATCCAGTGTGTCGTATTCGCTCAGCCACTTAACCGCGGTCTTTGGCCCAACTTTTGGCACACCGGGAATATTGTCTGAGGTGTCACCCGTGAGCGTGAGGAAGTCGATAATCTGATCAGGACGCACGCCAAACTTTTCGATCACACCATCGACATCCATAATCACCTTCTTCATGGTGTCGATCAGGTTCACGCGGTCGGTAACAATCTGTGCCAAATCCTTATCACCACTGGCTACCAATACGGTTTTGCCCGCATCACTGGCTTGTTTTGCGTAGGTTCCAATTACGTCATCGGCTTCAACACCCGTGATGGCAACCAACGGTAGCCCCATCGCTTTAATGCCACGGTGCACATAATCGATCTGACTGCGTAGCTCATCAGGCATCGGCGGCCGATTTGCTTTGTACTCCTCATACAAATCATGACGAAAGTTCTTACCCTTGGCATCAAATACCGCCACGATGTGCGACTCGGGGTACTCGCTCATCAGACTTTTGATCATATTGATGATACCGAATACCGCCCCAGTGGGCTGGCCAGACGTGGTTTGCATGCGTTTCAACTGGGGTACGTAAAACGCACGGTACAAGTACGACGAACCGTCGATCAGGATCAACTCAGGTTGCTTCATGATGGTCTGAAATAGTAGCGTAATGTGGCTGGGATCAGGCACCTTCAGAGTGCGGCGATGCCCTTTCGAATTCAAGCGGATATGATAACATGATAGTTAAGTCGACTCCGATCACGAACTCTAATCCAAGAGTATTTCGCGAGCGGAGTTAATGCCATGCGGAGCGTACCCATGAATAAATCATATTTATCTGTTTTGCTACTTGTTGCCAGCGTTACTGTGGGGATAGCCCCGGTGCAATTAAGCCATGCCGAGACTGCGCCACCGCCGACACTTGGACAAGAAACCAAAGGCGAACCCGCCACTGCAGAACAGATAGCCGAGGCAGAGGCCAACGAACAAGCTGCCAGTCAAAACGACAGCCTTGTGACCGACAACACTGAACAAAAAAAGCCTCGCAAGCTGTTTGGCACCACCACCATTAAAGAATCACGCCGCGAGAGTGGTCAGGTTTACCAAATCGAATTACAACATTCTGGCGGTCCAAATCAGTACATTGAGGAGACCGACTCTGACGGCAATATTGAAAGTGAGCCTAGCGACATTGAGGACACACCTAACTTGCCCAAATGGCGCATTGGTTCTTGGTAATGCGCAAACTTATACCTATCGTGCTGACCAGCCTGTGCCTGGCTTGGTCAGTCACCGCCCTCGGTGACGACTCGACTTCTGAGCCAAAACGCCAGGAGATGCGGTTGTACAAAATCAACAAAGATGGCATCACGCAACGACTGCGATTCACCACCAAGAAATCCCGTACAGCCGGTTGTCACAATCTAATGAAACGAGCACGCCTGTATCGCGCCATGCAATTTGGATTCACGCAATGCCGTATTTACGCCGTCAAAGACTGCGCGCAAGATAGCCTTATGGAGTTCAAGCGTGAAAAAGAGGACGAACAAGTCACCGATCTCACGCAAGGTTACTCTTGGTATCCAATCGGCGAGCACGAACGTGGCGAACTGGTGCGTTCGTGGCAGTGCGAGTAGCCCGGTTTGAGGGCTTATGCTTTATGACTGAGCGCTAGGTAATCGTGGGATTGCATTTCCTGTAGTCGACTCATCGTGCGCTGAAATTCAAACGCCACACGCGTGCCACAATAAAGTTCCTGGACCGGTGCTGCGGCAGAGATAATTAACTTCACATTGTGGTCATACAGCACATCGACTAGATTGATAAAACGACGCGCCTGATCCTCCATCAATCGATCCATTACGGGTACGTCACTGACCAAGATCGAGTGAAAACAACGCGCCAGCTCGATGTAATCATTTTGCGACCTAGGTCCGTCACACAATTCAGCAAAACTAAACCAGATTACACCATCGGCACGGCGAATAGACTGGAGTTCCCGCCCTTCCACTTCTATCAGCGCATCTGCAACACCCGGCTCTGGGGCCAAATGCTCAAAGTTGTACTGCATACCGTCGCGGGCGACCTGATCTACCGGCGTAAAATAGGTTTCAGCTTTATCGAGAAAGCGCAGGCGATAATCAATACCGGAATCGATATTCACCACCTCGGTATACTGATGAATCATGGCGATGGCAGGCAGAAACAGATCCCGTTGTAGCCCACCGAGATATAGATTGTCCGGCTCGACATTACTGGTCGCTACCAGCGTTACGCCCTCATCAAACAATACCCGCATGAGTTTGACCAAAATGACCGCGTCAGCCACATCATTGACGACAAATTCATCGAAACACAGCACGCGCGCTTCTTGAGCTAATTGCTTGCCGATAATGACCAACGGATCGGCCTGGTCGCGCAATGCCTTACGCTCAAGATGCACGCGGTGCATAAAGCGATGAAAGTGCATCCGCAGCTTCTGTTCAAAAGGCAAACAGTCGAAGAATGTATCGACCAAATAGGTTTTACCGCGCCCGACGCCGCCCCAAAAGTACAAGCCCGTCACCGGCTCCTTGTTGGCTTTTCCAATTCCCAGACGCGCCAACCAACCCTCGTTTCTAGGTGGCTGAGCCAGAAGCTCGTCATACAAACGCTGCAAGTGCTGAACTGCTAATTGCTGCGCCGGATCTTCGGCAAACTCAGGTTTTTGTAAGTCTTGCTGGTATCGCGAGAGCGGCGTGTCGACCATCATCAAAGTTGGATTGCTATTGCAGGGCGTTGAGTTTACCGTAAGCAGTTATAAAAATGTCAGTGAAACAACCATGAAAATGTCAAACAATCACGGGATTTGCCTGCCCTACCGTGGCGTTTATCCCACCTTAGCGCCATCTGCCTTTCTCGCTCAAACTGCAACGGTCATCGGCGATGTTCAAATCGGGGCGGAATCCGGCATTTGGTATGGCTGCGTGGTACGCGGCGACGTCAATGAAATTCGTATCGGCGAGCGCACCAATATTCAGGATTTAACCATGATCCATTGTGCCGAGCGCGGCCAGGGCACGTATTTAGGCAATGACATTACCGTCGGTCACTCTGCCGTCTTACATGCTTGCACGGTCGAAGACGATGCGTTCATTGGCATACAGGCCTGTGTCATGGATGACTGTTTGGTGGAACGTGGTGCGATGGTGGCTGCCGGTGCGCTGGTCACACCTGGTAAAGTGGTACCAGCAGGCGAAGTCTGGGCTGGCAGCCCTGCTAAAAAGCTGCGTGATATCAACGAATCGGATTTGGCCTTTTTTGAAATCAATCGCCAGCGCTATGTTCGTCTCGCTAACGAATACCGGCAGGAACAATACCCCGACAATTGCACAGGAGACGATGGCAAATAGCAGCGTTATTGCATGAGTTTAGTTCGGTATTTCATCGCCGAGGTTTGATCACCCAGAGCATCATAGGCATTGGCCATTAAATACCAATTCTGTCGTCGGAGTGATTGATCTGCGCCAGCCAAGGTATTGGATTTGGCTGCCAACTGGATGGCTTGTCGCCAAGCTTGTTGAGCAAATCGCACATCGGCTAACTTGGCCCAAAGCAAGGCGTTACGCGGCTCAATTCGCAGTGCACGCTCTAAAGAATCAGCGGCACCGTCCCAGTCCTGTTGATTGCGCTGCTGCTGCGCGGCACTGACCAAACGCTTAACCACGGGGGACATCCCTTGCGCGTGCCCCATCGACTCGGCCTGAATCACATCATCTTCTGGCAGTGGCAAGGCCTCGCCATCCACTACCGCGCGATCTTCAACAGTCGCCGGTGGTTCTAGGTCTTGCGTTGAAGCACAGGCACTGAGAATCCCCAACAGGGCGATCAATAGCCCTGTGCGCAGCACTGCCCCGTATTTGGCAATCGCGTTAATCAAATATCCGCTGCCACCAGGATTTCTTTTTCCGTCTGGCTGGCGGCTCATTTGGCCACGGCTCAAAATGTTGCATCTCGTCTTCATTGTCCAGATCATACTGCATCCGATTTGCACACGGAATGTTTTCAAGCTCTAAAGACTCAATCAGCATTGGCAGATTACGCGACAAGCTGCAGTCCTGACGCTCAGGATCCATAGAATAATGAATTGCCTGTGACACGACCGCGTCACTGTAGCCGAGGTCAAAACGCTCCAAGGGCATGGCTTGCATCGCCTTAGACCACAAACGCGCTGCGCCGCTGGCGCCCGTCAACCCGGTGGACTGATAATCGTCACGACCAACCCAGACCACGGTCAGATAGTTACCTGAAAACCCTGCAAACCAACTGTCTCGATAATCATCAGTCGTCCCGGTCTTGCCGGCCAGCCCATAATCGTAGCGAAACCCAGTCAGCACACTGCGTGCCGTGCCATTGCGCACCACATCCTGCAAGGCGTAGTTAATCAGCATGGTAAATTCCGGCTCAATCACCTGCTCGATATCGAGCGAGTACCTGGCTAAGGGGTCATTCTCATTACTCAATACTGATCGAATGCCTTTGATAGGCGTCTTGAATCCACCGGATGCCAGACTCAAATACAACTGGCCGACATCCATCACCGTCATCGGCACAGCACCAAGCAGCACCGACGGCAATTCACTGACCTTGTCGTTGTAGCCAAGACGACGAATGGTGTCTGCCACATTATCCACTCCGAGCTCCATACCGAGTTGCACGGTGGCCAGATTATATGAGCGCGACAAGGCTTCAACTAACATCACATCGCCATGCTCTTGCTGGTCGTAATTCTGTGGTCGCCAATCCGGACTTCCTCGCTGCGACACGGTGATGGCCCGATCCGAGACCAAACTGGCGAGCGAGTACTTATCCGGTGACTCCAACGCGGTCAAATACACAAAGGGTTTTAGGAGTGACCCGACCGGGCGTTTGGCGCTCAAAGCGCGGTTATACCCAGAATAGCTTGGATTCCGGTCACCCAGCATGGCCGCAACTTCACCATTGTCGGTACGGATCACCACCGCCGCCACTTGCAACGTGTTGGCAGCGATACCTTTATCTTTCTCAACCGCGGCCAGTTCCTGCCGAACTGCGGTTTCCAGGCTTTCTTGAATACGCGGATTTAAGGTCGTGTGGATCTGCAAACCGTCATTCAACAAATCTTCCTGGTGATAGTCTTGCTGCAGGTTTTGTCGCACAAAACCCATAAAAGCCGGGTAGGACAATAAGGCCGCGCGTGCCGCAGTGGGACTAATTTTGAGATCCGCTGCAACGGCTGTCTGATAGGCCGCATCGTCGATAACGCCCTGCTCTAACATGGTTTTTAATACCAGGTTACGACGCTGCAAGGCGTTATTGGGATTACGTATCGGATTGTATTTACTCGGGCCATTGTTCACCGCGATCAATACCGCGATCTGATCCAAATCCAGCTCTTGCACTGGTCGCCCAAAAAAGTAACGGCTCGCCAAACCAAACCCGTGGATTGCTCGATTGCCAACCTGACTCAGGTGTACTTCGTTCAGATACGCCTGCAAAATTTCATCTTTACTGTAATGCAGCTCAAGCAGTACTGCCATGATCGCTTCCACTGCTTTACGCTTGTACGTCTGCTCCGAAGAAAGGTAGTAGTTTTTAACCAGCTGCTGTGTCAGCGTACTACCACCCTGCACCACGCGCCCAGCACGCACATTGCGGATCATGGCGCGCATGATCCCAAGTGGATTTACACCAAAGTGCGACCGGAACTGGCGATCTTCATTGGCAATCAAGCCCTCAATCAACTCGGTCGGCACTTCATCGATGCGCAGCAACGATCGATCTTCATGGCTCATTGGTGAAACGCTGCCAAATAAACGCGGCTCTAAACGCACGATTTCTGTATTGTAGCTGGGCGCAGTCACACCCGGCTGCTCTATGGAAATCGCGTCGATTCGCCCTTCTCTGAGCTGGAGTCGAATAATCTGCTGTGGCCGCAACTCATCCCAGAACCGAAATTCACGCTGATAAATAGCCAGTTCAGACGGGCTGTACCGGTATGACCCAACTCGATCCAGTGCGGCACGTTGCGTGTACCCCAATTCACTGAGCTCTGCCAACACCAACTTGTCATCAAAGCGCTGCCCAATATACAGCTCCATTGGGCGCGTGTAGACGTGCGCTGGCAAAGCCCACTTTTGTCCTTCGAACTTTTTGCGGATGGAAATATCCAGATAAACCGTAAAACACAGTAACGCCAGAAGCGCGATCATGGTGACTCGCAGCAGCCAGAAACGCACAAAGGCCCAAACTCCGCTGCGCTTGGCTTTATTAACCGGTCGTTTCAGGCTACTGCGCTTGGCAGAACCCCGTTTCTCCAACTTAAGACGCTGCTGACTGCCGGCAGACTGACCATTGCTTACGGTCTTTCTTGTTCTTTTGGTACGTTTTTTCTTGGATGCTTTGTTATTCGGCATGGCGATGATGGTATCTACAAACGGGTGCCACAGTCAGGTGACCCAAACCCAGGAACGAGCGGTGATTCTGACCATAGTAGAACACAAATACAACCGCCGACTTTAGAACGTGACCCGCGTGTAACCCGGCCGCAAGATAACTCCAAAATCAATTCTCAATACAATTAAACAATTCAACAACTTATGAAACTTTACTAATTCAAAATCTTAATTTTAGATTGACGTCAACCGAGCGCCTCAGATATGATCTTGGTGTTGAATTGGATGACTCTGCGGTGATAGCACCTGCAGAGTGACAAAAATTGCTCAGTTGTGAACCAG
>JAUHZM010000083.1 GCA_030426005.1 Gammaproteobacteria bacterium | reverse complement strand
GGCCAACGATTCCGCAGTTATATGTGCGTGGTGAGTTTATCGGTGGTTGCGACATCATGACTGAGATGTATGAGTCTGGTGAATTGAAACAAGCACTCAGCGCGTAACACCGAGAATTAGAAAGATACATGGACAAACTCATCGTAACGGGCAACGGCCCGCTAGACGGCGAAGTGCTCATTTCGGGTGCTAAGAATGCCGCGTTGCCAATTTTGATTTCATCGCTTTTGGTAGATGGCAAACTCACCCTGAGCAATGTGCCGCATTTGCAGGACATCACAACCACCATGAGCTTGCTCAGTTATTTGGGTGTTGAGATGGAAATCGATGAGCGCATGAAAATTTGTGCGAATGCCAGCGGTTTAAACCAGTCTCGTGCGCCGTACGATCTGGTGAGAACCATGCGGGCCTCGATTCTGGTATTGGGTCCGCTGGTCGCGCGACTCGGACATGCCGAGGTGTCGTTACCGGGTGGCTGTGCGATTGGGTCGCGTCCAGTGAACCTGCACATCAAAGGTCTAGAAGCGATGGGTGCCAAAGTCGTCATCGAAGATGGCTATATTAAGGCGACCTGTAAACGGCTTCAGGGTGCTCGTATCTTTATGGATATGGTGTCGGTGACTGGTACTGAGAACCTTATGATGGCTGCGGCTTTGGCGCAAGGCACCACGGTGATCGAAAACGCCGCACGTGAGCCGGAGATCGTGGATTTAGCGAACTGTCTCAACGCGATGGGCGCGAAGGTCAGTGGCGCTGGCACGTCGGAGTTGGTGATTGAAGGTGTGGACTCTTTACACGACGCCGAACATCGCGTGATACCGGATCGCATTGAAACTGGCACCTATTTGGTTGCCGGGGCAGTCACACGTGGCCGCGTAAAAGCTCGTGCCACAGTAGCGACTTACATGGACGCGGTGTTGGACAAATTAGTCGAAGCCGGCGCCGATATTTCAATCGATGGCGATGCAATTGAACTGAATATGCAGGGCAAACAGCCCAAAGCCGTGGACATCCACACCGCACCGCATCCCGCTTTTCCGACCGATATGCAGGCTCAGTTCGTCACCATGAACGCACTGGCACAAGGCA
The DNA here is from genome assembly GCA_030426005.1 of Gammaproteobacteria bacterium. Classification (GTDB taxonomy): domain Bacteria; phylum Pseudomonadota; class Gammaproteobacteria; order Arenicellales; family Arenicellaceae; genus Arenicella. The sequence goes on along the minus strand of JAUHZM010000083.1, from coordinate 9,563 downwards.
GCAGTAAGGTGGTGGAGACCATCTTTGAAAATCGCTTTATGCACGTGCAGGAATTGCAGCGTATGGGGGCAGACATTGATCTCGAAGGGAATACCGCGTTCATCAAAGGGCGCAATAAATTACGTGGTGCTCCGGTGATGGCAACCGATTTACGTGCCTCGGCGAGTTTGGTGTTGGCTGGCTTGATGGCTGATAAGCCAACGGTGATCGACCGCATTTATCATATTGACCGTGGCTATGAGAGTATCGAAGAGAAATTGTCGCGTTTGGGCGCTAATATCCGACGAATTCCAGGGCACGTTTGGGATAAAGACCCGAGTCTGCAAGCGCTCGTGCAATAAATGTAGCCAGTAACCGTATCCAATTAGTAGGAGTTGGAACATGATCACCATCGCGCTGTCCAAAGGGCGAATCCTGAAACAAACCATTCCTTTATTGGAACAAGTCGGCATCCAACTTTTAGATGATCCGTTTACCAGTCGCAAGCTTATTTTTGCGACCAATGTTGAAGACATACAATGCGTGATCATCCGTGCCACTGACGTTCCTACTTACGTGCAATTTGGTGCAGCCGATCTCGGTGTGGTTGGCAAAGATGGTTTGTTGGAACATGGTGGTGAAGGCTTGGCAGAACTGCTCGACTTGGGTATTGCCAAGTGTCGCTTGATGACCGCAGTGCCTGCTGAGCGTGACGGTGTGTCGCGTTCCGATAAGCGCATTCGGGTCGCTACAAAATACGTTAAGTCGGCGCAGAGTTACTACCAATCCAAAGGCATTCAGGCTGAGATCATTAAACTGTACGGCGCCATGGAGCTTGCGCCGCTGGTCGGTTTGGCAGATGAAATTGTGGACTTGGTGGAAACTGGTAGCACCTTAAAAGCCAATAACTTGGTGGCAAAGGATTTGGTGGCGAATATCTCATGTCGGTTGATTGCCAATGCCGCGTCGTTGCGTGTACAACACAGCACGATCCGTACGCTGGTTGACCAACTGACCCCACACACGCTTGCTGCTCAGAATTCATAGCTGAGGATGTTGACTATGCATGTGGCGATGAAAAAACTGACTACCGCACACGACGAATTCGGCACGCAACTTGCCGCGTTGTTACACCGCGATCAACAGAGCGAAAACGGCGTTGAGGAACTGGTAGCCGAGGTGGTGGCAACGGTTCGTCATCGAGGCGATGCGGCGCTGTATATTTACACCAAAAAATTTGATGGTTTTGATGCTGAAGCGCGGGGACTGGAAGTACCACAGTTTCGTTTGCAGCAAGCATTGGAAGCCATTCCACCTCAGCAGCGTGAGTCGCTGGAATATGCGGTGGAGCGTGTACGCACGTATCACGAACACCAGCGCCAAGAGTCTTGGCAGGTTGCTGAGGCCGATGGCACGGTCTTGGGTCAAAAGGTCACACCGATGCAGCGAGTTGGTCTCTATGTGCCAGGGGGCAAAGCGACCTACCCATCGTCTGTAATCATGAATGCGGTACCGGCGAAAGTGGCTGGTGTGAAAGAGCTGATCATGGTATCGCCAACGCCCAAAGGCGAATTTAACGATATGGTCTTAGCCGCCGCTGTGTTGTCAGGCGTGGATCGTGTGTTTCGCATTGGTGGCGCACAGGCGATCGCCGCGCTCGCGTATGGCACCGAGACAATTCCGGCGGTCGATAAAATTACCGGCCCTGGGAATATTTACGTGGCGACAGCCAAAAAACAAGTGTTTGGCAAAGTCGGAATCGACATGATCGCCGGACCTTCTGAAGTATTGGTGATTGCGGACGACAGTGTGGACCCCGACTGGGTGGCCATGGATTTATTTGCGCAAGCCGAACATGATGAGATCGCGCAGTCCATTCTTTTGACTATGGACGAAGTGGTGGCCGAGCGCGTGCAACAGTCTATTAATCGACTGCTGCCGACCATGGAACGCGCAGACATTATCCAGCAGTCGCTAAAGAATAATGGTGCGTTGATCATTGCAGACTCGCGCGCAACGCTGATTGAGGTCGCTGATCAGATTGCCGCAGAGCATCTAGAAATCTTCACACAGGATGCAGAGCAACTAGCTCAGGAAATCAGTCATGCCGGGGCCATTTTTATTGGTCCCTACAGCGCGGAGTCCTTAGGCGATTACTGTGCAGGCCCCAACCACGTGCTGCCAACCGCCGGTACGGCACGATTTAGTTCACCGCTAGGCGTGTATGATTTTCAAAAGCGCACCAGCATCATTCAGGTGTCTCAAGCGGGCGCACAGTCGATAGGGAAACATGCCTCGGTACTTGCACGTGGCGAGTCGTTGACCGCACACGCGCGTTCCGCTGAATACCGATTAGAACCGCAAGACAAACAGACCTAGAGCGACGCGGAACAAGGCCTAAGCGCTCTTCGGTCGGGCGCTAAAACAGCCAAATAAAAAATTCGACTAGTAACCAGACCAATGCGGCCACAATCAACATCAAGGTGCCATTTACAGTGTACTTGAGCGCCTTGTATGCTGGCAGGTTGGTCTCTTTTAAGCGTTTACTTTTCTCTAATAGAGGCACTAGCGTACTGAATGTGCGATTGGCAAAGCCGCGCTTGTCCTCATCTGTATTGGGTACCACTGTCGCCTTCATCAGCAGTTTGTATGGCCAGTTCAAGATATGGCCAAACCACGACATCGGGCGATCAACATCACACATTAAAATCAAACGAGGTTTGTCGGCGTCGTTGTGGGCGAAGTGCAAGAAGGTAACGTCAAACAACAACGGTTCGCCATCGCGCCAAGAGTACTTGGTGTCGTCGATGCTGATGTAGCATCGATCGTCGTTCGGTGTGTCCAGCCCTAAGTGATACCGCAGAGAGCACGCGACCGGATCGAGGTGACGCGTCAATTGCCCACCAGGTGGCAGCACTGAGAACATCGCACCATTTACTTCAGGAATCTTGCTCAAGATCTCCAGCGTTTTTGGGCAGGTGCGTTTGGCTGACTCATGCGTGTAGCCATACCAATTAAGATAAAATTTAGTCCAGCCATATTTGTAGAAAGTACGGAACCCAATATCGTAGTACGACGCTGAGTCTTTATTGCTGATCTGGTCAAAGCCACCAACTGCCATCAGCTCGATTGCTTCTTTGCGAATCACTTCCCAATTATCTTGCAGTGCTTTTAGCTCTGGAAACTGCGTCATGTCCATGATCGCAGGGCGCGCACGTGGTTTAGTGAAGATGTACAACAGGCAATTGAAGGGCGTAAACAAGGGCCAGCCTTTGCGAACATACTCACCAAATCCGGTCCAGCGTGCCTGACCGCGGTATGCGTAGGCATAAGTTAAAGACCCGGCCACAAACAGCGCCAGGAAAATCATAATGGCAATACTCATATCGATACCGCTAATATTGTCGACAGTCGTCTTTGCACGAGAATATAGCTCAAATGGGGCGTAGACCCCAGTGTTGAGCGAGAAATAGCTGCTAGAAACGCGTGATTGCGGTGGCTTGAATTCGCTGATAGTCTTATTAGACATAATGACAATTAGGAGGAGGAATGATGCTGGCCCTGCACGCACGTCCACTTAGCTCTGAGGAGCTGGCGACGGACCACTTGGCGGATAATCCAACCGGTGGAAAGTCTATTTCTGTTCTACAGCTTGACCAAGCAGATGCAACGTTCGAACAACTTTTGCGCGATGATGCACTGCTGGAACAAATCGATCAGCTCTATACCGACACCGGTGCGGTATTGTTGCGCGGGCTTCCAATCGCGGACACCCATCAAGCCGAGCAATTATTGTCTGCGTGGGGCGTCACTTTCGACGATGAGTATCTTGGTGGTGCCAGTCCGCGAAGCAAACTGAGCGACCATTTCTTTACCTCCACTGAAGCACCACCGTCGTATGTCATCTCATTTCACACGGAAATGTGCTACCTCAAACAACGGCCGGGTAAGATTTTCTTCTATTGTATTACTGAGCCTGAGCGCTATGGCGAGACGCCGGTCTTCAACACCGCGGCGATGCTCGAGATGTTGAGTCCTGCCACGCGCGATAAAGTAGAGCGCCTTGGCATGATTTATCAACGCTATTTTGGTACACGAAAAGCCAAGTTTTTTAACGTGTACAAAACCTGGTACGACGCTTTTCATGCCGAAACACGTGAACAAGCGGAAGAAGCCTGTCGTCAGCAGGGCTTGGAGTGGGAATGGCAACCTAACGGTGGTCTGATTACACGCGCCAAGATGCCGGGCGTGATGTTGGATGCCACCAGTGGCCAGCCTTGCATCAGCCTAACCTTGTACAATGGCGAAGCTGCTCCGTATGATTTGTCCAAGTTTGCACACCGCATTCCGTTGTTACAGCGCTTGGGACTGAGTACGTTTATCCGCGCGCAATATGTTAAGAAGAATGTATTTATGCGCACCCTGTGGGGCGATGGGTCACCGATTAGTCGCGCTGAAACGCGTGAATTGATTGATGTGGCCTGGCGCGCAGCGACGATGTTTCGATGGCGTCAGGGTGATCTCTTGATCCTAGATAATATTCGTTGTGGTCACGGGCGCTTAAACGTTGAGGCGCCGAGAAAGATCGCAGCGGCATTAGGCGACCCGTACCAGATTTAAACTAACTAAAAAGTATGTCAAAACCACTAGAGTTCATTGAGAAGCCGACGGCAGAAATGCTGGCGACATCCGAGTCGTTTATGACCACATTACAACGGCGCCGCACCGTGCGTGATTTTTCTGATCGAGCAGTGGATCCGCAGGTCATCGAAAATGCGGTGCGTGCAGCGGTTTCAGCACCGAGTGGTGCGAACAAGCAGCCCTGGCACTTTGTGATCGTGCAGGACCCCAAGGTTAAACGTGACATTCGGCGTGCTGCAGAAATCGAGGAACATGAGTTTTACCACGGGCGAGCGCCGCAGGCCTGGTTGGACGATCTCAAAGTGTTTGAGACCGATGAACACAAACCATTTTTAGAGACAGCGCCTTACTTGATCGCAATCTTTTTGCAGCGAAATTCAGTGGATGAACAAGGTAACAAGCATAAGAATTACTATATGCCGGAGTCCGTCGGGATTGCCACCGGCATGTTGATCTCGGCGCTGCATTTTTCGGGACTGGCAACCTTGACGCACACACCGAGCCCAATGAAGTTTCTGAATCAGATTCTCGAGCGCCCGGATAACGAAAAGCCATATATGTTGATTGTGGCAGGTTACCCTACGGACGACGCAACAGTACCGGACATCAGTCGAAAACCCTTCGATGAAGTGTGCAGTCGTTTTTAACTGCGGAGTCGTCTAGTTAGCGTGTCTGGCCAAACATCCGAGTAGTTGGCCTCGGGTGGTGGCTGGATCAATCACGGCATCAATCTCGAGCACACTCGCTACCTCGCTGGCCTGACCTCGTGCGTACTGCTCGGCCAGCAACTTGTCATACAGCGCGGCTCGCTCTTGCGGATCCTCAACGGCCTGCAGTTGTTTGCTGAAGCCAAGTTTGACCGCGCCTTCTAAACCCATCGGGCCAAATTCAGCCATCGGCCAGGCCAAGGTGTAATGTGGATGATGCGTGCTGCCACTCAGCATGGCTTGCGCGCCGAGGCCGTAACACTTACGCAAGACCACTGCGTAAAACGGCGTGCTTAGTTGTGCGCCAACGCGGAACAGTTCGGTTAATCGTCGTACTGCCCCGAGTGTCTCGTGATCTGGCCCGACCATGAATCCCGGGGTATCACAGAACGAAATCATCGGAATGCCGAATTGGTCACACAACTGCATAAAGCGAGCTGCCTTTTCACCAGCGGCAACGTCGATTGCGCCGCCTAGGACCATACAGTCATTAGCGAGAATTCCAACGGGTTGTCCGTCAAGCCGAGCAAACCCGGTAACGATGGCACCGCCGTAGTGTTGACGTAGTTCGAGCCAGGAGCCTACATCGCAGACTGTCTGTACTACTTGGCGGACGTCGTAGGTTTGTCGGCGGTTTTCTGGCATCAGGCTAGCCAGGCTGTTTTGATCACTGATTTCGAAGTCACTGTTCTCGCCTTGAAAATAACTCAAGGCTTTGACCGCGAGGGCGGCGGCTTCAACCTCATCAACGGCAACGATATCTACCACACCGTTACTTTGTTGCACGTCAATGGGGCCGATTTCTTTTGGCGCAAAGCTACCGAGCCCACCGCCTTCAATCATGGCCGGTCCGGCCATACCGATCCAAGAGTTTTGGGTCGCAATGGTAATGTCTGCCGCGCCAAACAAGGCAGCATTACCGGCAAAGTTGTACCCATTGGCGACGGTGATTCTCGGGACTCTGCCTGCTAGACCTGCCCAGCTGCCGAAGGAAGCACACTGGAGCATGGAGTTAACTGAGGTGATGTCGGTGTCGCCGGGCCGACCGCCGCCACCTTCGGTGAACATAATGACAGGCAGTTGTTGCTGCTCTGCCACGTGTAGAATTCGATCGAGTTTATGGTGGTGGAAGTAACCTTGAGTACCGGCCAGAACCGAATAATCGTTGACCACAATTGCGGTTGATTGGTCGTTAACTTGTCCAACGCCAGTGATGATGCCATCTGCGGCAGTCGTCGTTTTGAGCGTTTCATAGTCCTGTCGCCCGCGCTGTGCGGCGACGGCAAATTGACCGTACTCCTGAAACGTATCGAGGTCGCACAAGGCAGCTAAATTTTCGCGCGCAGTACGGAAACCTTTAGCATGCCGCTTCTCCACTGCCTCGGTGCGGTGCGAATCGAGCGTCCTAGCCGCACGATCGTGCAGCGCTGCGATACTTGAGTGTGGCGCATTAGAGCTGGTTGTTGCTGCTGACGAGGCTTGATTCTGTGAGTTGGGAGCTACCATCGTAAGCAAGGCATCACCACGTTGCACCACTGCGCCCGGGCTAATTAGCACGGTGTCAATCACGGCTGCGTTTTCGGCGTCGACACGCACATGGACTTTCATCGACTCGAGCATAATCAAGAGGTCACCGGCATTAACGGTCTGGCCAGGCGTAACATGGACTTCGAGCACGGTGCCGGTCAAAGGCGCCGCGACTTCAATCGGGCGTGTGGTCATAATGGTTGTGGAATGAATTAGTGTTGCGGAAGTCTAAGTAAGCGTGCGTCGGGTCCGTCAGTTAATACATAAAGGTGGCCATCTGGCCCAACCTCAATATCGCGTAATCGTTCGCGCAGGTCGGGGTAAACAATGCCAAGGTCCTCCAAGGACCCATCCGCATTCACTTTAACCTTGCGAATTGAACCTTCGGCCAATGTGGTTACAAAGAGGTGGCCATTTGAATACGCCATTCCCGACGGGGCGATCGACGGTGTCCAGTCCACCAGCGGTTGCTGCATGTTTGGGTACTCGGTAAAGGGTGAAATGCGCGCGCCGTTGTAGTCGATGCCTTGGGTAATGACGGGCCAGCCATAGTTTTGCCCCGCTTTGATGGCATTGATTTCATCACCGCCTTGCGGGCCGTGCTCGTGTTCATAGACAGTGTCCTCGACTACTGTCAGCCCCTGCATATTCCGATGCCCAAGCGACCAGATCTCAGGCTTTGCCTCGGGCTGACCGACAAACGGATTATCCTCCGGCGCGTCACCACGGCGGTTTACGCGAATAATTTTTCCGAGGTGCGAGTCAAGTTTCTGAGCCTGCTCACGATAGTTAAACCCGTCACCAACGTTGAGTAACAGTGTGTTGTCGGGAAGTTGGGCAATGCGACCCGCGTAGTGATGCGCCGTTGAGCGGGTTGGTGAGCTGGTGAAGAGTACACGCACGTTTACTAACTGGTTTTCCTCGAGTTCAGCGGCGACCAGCCGCGTGGCATTGGCCTTGGCATCGCCGTACGCGAAGCTTAAGTACAGTATACGGTTTTGCGCAAAGTCGCGATCGAGCTGAATATCCAACAGTCCGCCTTGACCAGCATGATACACCGCGGGCACGTTACTGATTGAATCGGCTAGCAGTTGGCCGTTTCGAACCACGCGGATGCGGCCAGCGCGCTCCGTGATTAAGATATCACCATCCTGGGTGAAGGCCATCGCCCAAGGCGATTTGAGTCCGGTGGCGATTGTTGTAATGGACGATTCGGCGAGTGATAGTTGGCAGGTGCTCAATAGTAAAATGAACACCGCGAGCCCGGTTTTAAATGTCTTAGTTATCATAAGTCTTGTGCTTTAGGGTCCGGCTTGACGCGCCAAAACAGCCAGCCACCGATCAGTCCGGCAAACCCCTGCATCAGTAAACCTAGATTGCTGCGTGCGCCGGCAATTGGCATCAGTTGCAATTGCCAGCTCATTAGAAGCAGCAATGTGACCACTGCACTCGCGCCGGCAGCCATAAACCAGAATTGTGCCGCGCCACCAAGATAGCGATGGCACAAAGCGGCGATGATGAATGCGATTAGAAACGCGACGCCGAAGGCGATACCCAGAGTCTGCAAAATGGCCAGGTCAGTGAAGGTCATCTTGAGCTGTGTGATCAGTGAGATCGGTATGTCGATGGCACGGAGTTCCGCCAGCACGAAATGACTGGAAAACACTGAACTCAAAACACTGGCGCCCAACACGGCTACCAACCAGGCAGCCGTGAAGTGTAAGAAGCGGGTCATCCAACCGTTACTCAACGGGCTTTTTGAAGAGCAACGTCATGCGGTTAGACTCACCAATAGCTTGCATCATCGCGCGTTTTTCTTCGTCGTCTTTCGAGCCACTCAAGCTTGGTGGCAAGCGCCACACGATGTCACCTTCGCCAGCGGTATCTTTGGCATTTGCATTGATGTCGGATTCAGCGACGAACTCAAAACCTGCCGCAGCCATCTTCGCTTTGATGTAGCTCTTTTTGAGGTAGCCGGCGTCTCCATTGGCCCAAGCATCAGGGCGATCCTCGCGCGCTTCATGTTGCACGATACCGACGATACCACCGGGTTTCAGCACCGCATACGCGTCTTGCATAGCGCTGCTCATAAAGCCGCCTTTTTCTTCAAAGCGCGCCATATTATGTAAGGCTCGAATAAACAGCACAGCATCGGCTGTCCCGTACATGTCTTTGGGTACCGCTCCGAATTGGAAAGCGGACAATGACGCGCTATGCTCGTCGCGCCATTCTTCGGCGCTCGCAACCCAATCAGTTACCCAGGTTTTCTTCTTCTCAATCATCTCCGGGCTTGCCCAAGAGAAATTTGGCCACAAGGCTTGCTGGTAATCGGCACCAACCAGTTTGCCCTTAGTGCCCAACACTGGCAGTAGAATTTTGGTGTACCAGCCACCGCCAGGTAGCGCTTCGACCACGGTCATTCCTGGCTTGATGCCGAAGAACTCGATGGTTTCTGCCGGATGACGATACTCGTAGCGGGCTTTCACCTCATCAGGTTGCGCATCGAGAATGGTTTGTAAATTGTTTTCGCCGGCAAAGCTTGGTGATGCCAGGCCGACAGCACACAGGGTCATCAGGCTTTTTAGTAAACGGTTTTTCATTTTTCCTCCAAAGTGTAAACGTGCATGTTCTATAACGATGCTTGATACAGCGAAAAGGTCGCGCGGTCAGCACAGCATCGTGATGCGAACCTGCGGTCGATACTAGCGT
>JAUHZM010000379.1 GCA_030426005.1 Gammaproteobacteria bacterium | reverse complement strand
CAGACGCCCCGTAGTTTAGCAAACCTCGCCCAGATTAGGCATCAATAGCGCGACTGTGCAGTATTTATGCTCAAGCCTTAGAAAAGCACGCCCATCGCATTAAATATCACATCGAAACGCCTGATTTTTATCACCATTTCAATTAAAATCGACGGTTCCCTGTGTGGTATCCATCGCGATCCGCACCGACTTATTTTTTCCAAGTACGCTTTAAACAACATGCGAACCAGCAATTTTCTACTTTCTACCTTAAAAGAAACGCCAGCCGACGCCGAGGTCATCAGTCATCAACTCATGTTGCGTGCGGGCATGATCCGCAAAGTGGCGGCGGGAATCTACAATTGGTTACCCGTCGGATTGCGTGTGTTGCGTAAAGTCGAAACCATTGTGCGCGAAGAAATGGACCGTGCCGGTGCGCAAGAAGTATTAATGCCTACAGTACAACCAGCTGAACTCTGGCAAGAAAGTGGACGCTGGGAACAATATGGTGGCGAATTGCTGCGTATGCAGGACCGGCACAATCGTGATTTTTGCTTGGGCCCAACGCACGAAGAAGTGATCACGTCGTTGATCAGTAACGAAATTCGCAGCTACAAGCAATTGCCAGCCAATTTTTATCAAATTCAAACCAAGTTCCGAGATGAGCGCCGTCCTCGATTCGGCGTCATGCGCGCCCGTGAGTTCATTATGAAGGACGCCTACTCATTTCATCTCGACTCGGAAAGCCTGGGGCAAACATACGATTTAATGTTTGATACTTACAGCCGAATTTTCACGCGATTGGGATTACATTTTCGCGCCGTTGAGGCCGACACTGGCAGCATCGGTGGTAACGCATCGCATGAATTTCACGTCTTAGCTGATTCGGGTGAAGACGCAATCGCGGTATGCGACAAATACGATTATGCATCGAATGTTGAGCTCGCTGAGGCGTTAGCGGTTGGTGGACCACGCCCGTCAGCCACACAATCACTCACCAAGGTCGACACACCGGACCAGACTACCATCGAACAAGTGTCGCGCTTCTTGAAACTGGACGCGTCCAACACAGTCAAAACATTACTGGTCCACGGTGCAGAAGGTGGACTCGTGGCGCTGGTATTGCGTGGTGATCACGAGCTAAATGAAATTAAAGCACAGAAGCACCCGTTAGTCGCCGATCCGTTAGTCTGGGCCACGGACGACGAAATCAAACACGCCGTTGGTTGCGCTCCAGGCTCAATCGGCGTGGTCGAGTTGTCAGTTCCCGTTATCGCAGACCGCTCCGCCGCCAACCTTGCGGACTTTGTCTGTGGCGCAAATGAGGATGGCGTCCACTACACGGGCGTGAATTGGGGTCGTGATTGTGCAGAACCGGACGTGTTCGATTTGCGTTCTGTGGTTGCCGGCGATCAATGCGCACGAGCCGACGGCAATGGCGAAGATGACCAGCTATCAATCACACGCGGCATTGAGGTCGGTCATATTTTTCAGCTTGGCACCAAATACAGCGAAGCAATGAACGCCACCTGCCTCGATAACAATGGCAAAGCGGTCGTTATGCCGATGGGTTGCTACGGCATTGGAGTATCGCGCATCGTGGCATCGGCCATTGAGCAAAATCATGATAGCCGTGGCATTCTTTGGCCCGACAGCATGGCCCCCTTTCAGTTGGTAATCACACCGATTGGGTACCATAAATCCGAGGCGGTCAAAAGCACCTGTGACAGTTTGTACACCACCATGCAAGAGCATGGCATCGAAGTACTGCTCGACGATCGTAATGAACGCCCCGGCATCATGTTTGCTGACGCCGACTTAATTGGGGTTCCACACCGCGTCGTGATCGGTGACAAAAGTTTGTCAAACGGCACTGTCGAGTATAAGTACCGTCGCAACGACGCAGCAGAAGATGTGCCGCAAAATGGCATCGTTGAATTTTTGCTGGATCGTATGTTAAAAAACTAAGCCTAATTGGTAGGGGTAGCATCACGCTAGGGGTAGCAGTGCTTAGAATAAAAACAAAAAACAGCGTGCCGGCCCGCTCGGCACTCAAGAGAACGGCGCATCGCGCATTCGGCTTGCTTGCTATGCTGATGCTGGTCAGTACGGCGCCAATCCAATTTGCGCAGGCAGAAACCTTTCAGCTTGACTCTTCTGGTGTCGACACCGACCCCGCCTTGATTCAAGCACTGCAACAGG
>JAUHZM010000378.1 GCA_030426005.1 Gammaproteobacteria bacterium | reverse complement strand
ACTTGATGATGTCCATCGTCGCCATCGCAAGGCCCGCACCATTCACCAAGCAGCCAATATTGCCGTCCAGAGAGATGTACGACAACCCCCATTTTGAGGCTTCGATTTCATCTGGGTCTTCTTCGTCCAGGTCGCGATAAGCAACAATCTCTGGCTGACGGAACAAGGCGTTGGAATCAATATTGAACTTGGCGTCCAGCGCGATCACTTTTTTGTCACCGGTAACAACCAATGGGTTGATTTCAGCCAGCGAGGCATCGGATTTCACGAATGCTTCGTACAGACCGGCCAGAAAATCTGCGCCCTGTGAGACAGCTTCCGCTGGAATACCAATCTTGGCACACACATCTTCTGCTTCGGCACGATCCAGGCCATTCGTTGGATCAATAAAAATCTTCAGAATTTTCTCAGGGGTTTCTTCCGCCACTGTTTCGATGTCCATGCCACCTTCTGAGCTGCACATCAGCACAACTTTCTGTGTTTCACGGTCAACCAACGCACCGACATACAACTCATCAGCAATGTCTGCGCCTTCTTCGATGTACAGGCGTTTTACTTCTTTACCTTCCGGGCCAGTTTGGTGTGTTACCAACTGCATTCCAAGAATGGCATCCGCATATTCACGCACTTCGTCCAGGCTTTTCGCGACTTTAACACCGCCACCTTTACCACGCCCACCAGCGTGGATCTGTGCTTTAACTACCCACAGATTGCCACCGAGTTTTTCGGCTGCAGCAACTGCTTCATCGACTGAGAAAGCGGGAATACCGCGTGGTGTTACCACCCCGTATTTCCTCAGGATTTCTTTACCCTGATACTCATGAACATTCATTTGATCTTACCTATATTTGATATTAAGAAATCATTGTTTAAATTGACTGCGCACGATCCTCATGCAATCTCATCATCGGCTCGAAGGGCGCTGTGGAGGCTTGTTAAGTCGGGCCAGCAAAAGTTTGATGCAGGCATCGCAGTGAGTATGGCGCTTGAGAACAGTCGATCTGCAAACACAAACCCTAACGCCGCGCGCAACAAGGCGAGTAAATCACATTGTTGAGTCGCGAGTTGCAGAGACCGGATTTGCTGAGGTACTGACACAAGCATAATCAATTTAAATCGATGGTTTCACTGAGCTTGAATTAAGGAGAATTCCTTAATGGAGCTGACGCACCTCGTTCTGAGGCGCTCAGGAGGTCGTGATAATAACGGGTTTTACCTCGATTAGATAGCGACTTAACGGCAATCTGAGCAGAAATTAGACTAATTGTGTAGGTCGAAAAATAAAAACGCGGCGATTGTGCCACCGCTAACAATCTGCATAGACTCAAAGTGACCAATTCACCGCTCGGAAGTCACCAGCCTCACACAGCAAGGTGTGAGTTGAGAATAAGCGCGGCGGTTGATGCCAACGGTACGAAAGTACGATTGCCAAATCCATCGGCTTGCGTCAAAGTAACCGGAAATCAGCGGACTCGGGAAGCCGACCTTTTTTGCAATTATGTCCAGCAGAGCAACTAAAATACTGATTATTGACGATCATCAACTGGTTGCAGATGGTCTGGCGATGATTTTGTCACGCGTGAGCGACCAGGTAACAATTTCCACGTCGTATAGCGTACGGTCTGTGCTGGCCGACGAAGCGATGCTTAAACAGCAGGACCTGATTCTGGTTGATTTGCACATGCCTGCCATTGATGGATTCAGTTTCTTACAAGCACTTGAACATCGAAAAATCACCGTCCCGACGGTGGTCATTTCTGGCGTAGAGGACCGCAGCGATATTCAAAAAGCACTGCAATTAGGCGCCTGTGGCTTTATACCTAAAGAACTACCTTCGGCGCAGATGCTGTACGGCCTACGACGCGTTCTTTCTGGACATCGCTATGTACCCGAGCACCTGGCGGACTTTTTGCAACTTGGAAGCTTAAAAGGACAAGAACCGAAGCCCGAAGGGGACGCCAACGGCGATCACGGCGCACCACAAATCCGCGAACGCCAGCTCGACGTGCTGGCGCTGATGCATCGCGGTCACTCCAATTCAGATATCGCCAATATACTGGGCATCAGTGAATCGACAGTTAAGTCCCATGTCTCTACCTTGTTTCGAGCTTTCGGTGTCACTAACCGAACAGCCTGCGTTCGCGCCGGTTTGGCGTCAAACCTCATCCGCACGTAACTGATTCAGT
>JAUHZM010000377.1 GCA_030426005.1 Gammaproteobacteria bacterium | reverse complement strand
TTGTAAGGTCAGAGTCGTTTTACCCGAAGACTCAGGACCATAAATTTCTACGATTCGGCCTTTTGGCAATCCACCGATGCCCAAGGCGATATCCAGACCCAGCGAACCAGTTGGGATTGCTTCAATCCCCTTACCGATACCGGAGTCTCCCATACGCATGACGGAACCTTTTCCATATTGCCGTTCAATTTGCGTCAACGCTGCAGCCAGCGCCTTTTGTTTATTGTCGTCCATTATTTTCTCCAAAAATGGTATTGTATCGAGCACATTGCTAATGTGCTGTTAATTTATACAGTATATTACTGGATGTCAACCAGTACTTCAAAACCAGCGATAGAGCACCGGTTTGTATGGTCGCAATTGTAAAATATTTGAGGCGAAAAAACGGTGTGTTTTGGCGATGAATTCAGAAAGAATCCGTCGTGTTGGCGCACTGAGACCAGTGCGCTGACTTAGTAATGCGGCGGCCGTTCGTGTTGCATATATTGCGTGTCTTCGCCTTGCGCTGATTGTTCACGCATTCGAGCCAACACCTTGGCGTATTTCACTTTTAAGTCCGCCAACTCTTTTTGCTGAGCATAGAATTCGTCACTCAATTTGCTGAGCGCATCTTCCAAAAATGCGACTTTGACCTGAAGGTCTTGCACGGCTTGATCAGTCATCAATGTCCACCCAGTGCTTGGCTCGCTCTACCGCTTTATTCCAGCGCTTAAGTAACCGCGAGATTGTGTCCTTGCTTAATTTTGGCTCGAATGTCCGCTCAATATCGCGAACTCGGGTCAGCTCATCTAAGGTCCAGTATCCCACCTGCAAACCCGCCAGATACGCGGCTCCAAGCGCGGTCGATTCCAATACCTTGGGACGCGTCACCGGCTTCTGCAACACATCGGCCTGAAACTGGGCCAGAAAGTCATTCGCAATGGCACCGCCATCCACATTCAACTGACTCAACTCAATGCCGCTATCTTGCTGCATGGCGTTCAGTACGTCGTAGATTTGGTACGCCAGCGACTGCAAAGTGGCTTTGGCGATTTCAGCTCGACCCGAATCACGAGTAAGACCAAAGATGGCGCCCCGCGCATACATATCCCAATGCGGCGCACCCAGGCCAGCAAAGGCAGGCACAACCACCACCTGACTCTCAGGATTAGCCTGTTCCGCCAGCGCTTCAGAGTCTTGAGCAGACTCGATAAATTGCAATTCATCGCGCAACCATTGCACCGCCGCGCCGGCGATAAATACGCTACCCTCTAACGCGTAGGTGATTTTGCCATCCAGCGACCAGGCGATCGTGGTCAGTAAACCGTGTTGACTGTCGACGCGTTCCTCACCGGTATTCATCAACATAAAACAGCCGGTGCCGTACGTATTTTTAGCCATACCCTGCTCGAAACAGGTTTGGCCAAATAAGGCTGCTTGTTGATCGCCCGCCACACCCGTGATCGGGATCATCGCGCCATCCAGCTCATAGCTGCCGTAGTCATCGGAGCTGCTGCACACTTCCGGCAACATCTGCGCCGGAATACGAAACAACTCGAGCAATTCATCGTCCCAATCGCCGTCGTCGATATTCAACAACATGGTGCGCGCGGCATTGGAAGCATCAGTGGCATGCACTTTACCGCCGGTTAGATTCCAGATCACCCAAGTATCAATGGTGCCGAACAATAGCTCGCCACGTTCGGCACGCGCTCTGGCACCGTCCACGTTGTCTAATATCCACTCCAACTTGGTCGCAGAGAAATACGAATCAACAATCAAGCCAGTTTTCTGGCGAATTTTGCTATCCCAGCCCGACTTAACCAATTCATCACAGCGCGCTGCCGTGCGACGGTCCTGCCATACGATGGCGTTGTAGACCGGCTCACCGGTTGCTTTGTCCCACACCACGGTGGTCTCGCGCTGATTGGTGATGCCGATCGCGGCAATCTGCTCAGGACTTAACTTGTGTTCAGCGATTAACGAAGCCAGCACGCTGGACTGCGTGTCCCAGATCTCCTGCGCATCGTGTTCAACCCAGGCATCACCGGGGTAATGCTGGGTAAACTCCTGTTGCGCAACACCAACGATTTCCGCAGCATGATTGAACAGGATTGCCCGTGAACTCGTGGTGCCCTGGTCCAATGCTATGATCATTTTGTCGCTCACGCCGCGCCTCCGCTGGTCTTGATAGTTCTATTTGGTAAATG
>JAUHZM010000082.1 GCA_030426005.1 Gammaproteobacteria bacterium | reverse complement strand
TTAGGTACTGGCGCTCTAGGTGGTGGCTTTCTCTAGCTGCTGACTTCGATACTGAGTTGGCGTACAGCCGACCAGCTTCTTAAAAAAGGTGTTGTACGTCGCCTTACTGTTAAATCCACAGTCACCCGATATCTCTATCATGGTTTTTTGTTTTTGGCTTGGATCCGCCAATACACGCTTGGCCTCTTCAATTCGATACGAATTCACGAATTCATAAAAGTTGGTCTTAAAATGGTGCTTGATGGTTACCGACAAGGTTCTTGGGTGCATCTCTAGTTGATTGGCCAACTGTTCCAAATTCAGCAAGTGCTTTAAATATGGCTTCTCGGTGGCCATATGCGCTTCGATTCGCTTGGTCAAAGCATCATCTATCTTATATTTATCTTCTTCCGTGTGCGCTGGCTCCTCGGTGATGTGCCCGTCGAACAAGGTCGACCGTTGCAGACTGAAGAACATCAAGGTAGTAATCAATGCAAACGTCAGATAATTACCCGCCAGACCGAGTGAATTGAAGATCGGATCACTCAGATTCGGCGCAAAATAGGTCACGATCAAAACGATGACCGACCAGCCTCGCACGCAAGTAAATGCAATCACCAGAAAACTAAGCCAACCAAAATCGATTTTCTCGATATTCGAATAGCGATCCCGAATTTGACGTCTCGCCTGACGTACGTCAACCATACACAAAACACCAAACACGACTCGCAGAATGTCACGAAGCCCGTTTAATTTGCCTAGAATCGACGGTTGCTTTGCATCTTGCTGCTGCTCCAATAACAGTAATTTATCGGCGGTATCCTGCATATAAAAGGTAATCAGGATATAGATTGCGAATCCGATAGCTGGGAGTAAATAGACATAGTCTTTGCTAGACCATTTAAAGTCGCGGTATAAAATAGAACGTGTATACCAGAGTAAAAGAGGGCCTTCGAGCCACAAACCCAATTCAAATGCATGGTAATAATTGGGAGACGCATTCAATGCGATGTATTTAAACACCTCCCCGTAGTTAACCAGAATGTGAAACGGAATCGCGACCTGCGCCAGAAAAAAGCCGACCAGAAAATAATCACTAATCTGCCGCTCATGTTTAACGGTCAGTACCAAAACCACGAACAACAGGCTTTGAAAAGCCGTTGCCAGCAGCAGCGTATCGTGAATATTGAAAATAGGAGCCGACATTGAATCCGATATTTTTATATTTATTGTTGATCTAATTATAGTTGGTCGACCAGATTATGGACAGAACTCGTTTAAGACGGGTGGAATCACCGTATAAATAACGGAAAATGCAGTAACTTAGTCGCGCAGACATTGAAATGTTCCTAAATTAGTCTGGCATAGATGACGATGTGGATAGCGCGACAGGCTTCGCATCTCAATAGGGTTTGGACAGGGTCATCGCACCATCGGGTGGCTTTTAGACGTACTTCTTTTCGCATCCCATCTTTATGCAAGTAACCACTGTTCTCCACTGTATAAACACGTGGGCACACGTGACAGTTGAGAAACACAAAAATTAGAATATTGTCACTTATAAAGAGAGGATAACCATGACTTCATACGTTCCTAACGGCGGCAAGACCAAGCTTGCTTCTGCCGTTTCGTCTGCGCTGTCGCCGGTCTCAGCATCTCGCTCTGCGATGTTGGGTATGCTGGTGTGTGGTGCGATGATTGCGCCAGGTACGACCTATGCTCAATCCGACGAACTAGAAACTCTGGAAGAAATTGTTGTTACCGGCTACCGCAGCAGTTTGGCACGCGCTACTGATTTAAAGCGTAATGCCGACGGCGTAGTAGACGCGATTTCAGCCGAAGATATCGGCGTATTCCCAGACACCAACCTTGCAGAATCTCTGCAGCGCATCACAGGTGTTTCAATTGACCGCTCACGCGGTGAAGGTAACCAGGTTACGGTCCGTGGTTTCGGTCCAGCCTTTAACCTTGTCACGCTGAATGGCCGTCAAATGCCGACTCACAATGGCGATAATCGTTCATACGATTTCGCTGATTTGGCATCTGAGGGCATTGCCGGTGTGCAAGTCTATAAAACCGGTGTGGCTAACGTGCCAACTGGTGGCATTGGTTCCACAATCAATATCCAGACTGCACGTCCATTAGACGCACCGGGTATGAAGTCTGTGGTTTCACTGAAAGCCGTACACGACACATCAACCACCAAGGGCGACGACCTGACTCCTGAGGTATCAGGTATCTACAGCAACACTTTCGCTGACGATACAATTGGTATCGCCATCGCAGGTAGTTACCAAAAACGTGATAACGGTGTAAACACCGGTACGGTTGGCGATTACAACAACTTCCCTGGCACTGCTGACCAAGATTGGGCAGCGGGTACCGCGGCATGGGGCGGTTTACCACGTGATGAAAACCAAATTAACCGTCCTGCAGATTCAGATATCTACGCTGTACCACAAAGTGTTGGTTACGAAATCGCTGAGTTCTCTCGCGAGCGTATTAATGGTCAACTAGCTCTGCAATGGCGTCCAAATGACAATGTGACTACCACATTGGACTACTTCTACTCAGAGGTTGATTTTGAGCGCACCTTCAATAACTACTCCGGCTGGTTCAACTTTGCCGGTGTACAGTCCACGTACTCGGACGGTCCAGTTGCGTCACCGTTGATCTACACTGAGGTCAACTCTGCAACTGACTTCGCAATGGCTGCTGGCCGCGATGGCACCAAAACCGAGAACAGCTCTCTGGGCTTGAATGTTGAATGGCAAGTTAATGACAAACTGGCACTGGAATTCGACTTCCATAACTCAGAAGCAGAGCGCGGTGCGAGCGGTAACAATGGAACTGCGTCGCAATTAGCAATCGCTAGTTTTACACGACAGCGCTCCACAGCGTATCTGGACGGCGAATTACCGATCCTTGAGCTCGATCTGACCGGACCGCTCAGCGCGAACGATATGATCGTAACCGGTAGCGTATTCGATAACGAAGCCGCAAAAATGGAAATTCAACAAGCAACGGCTAGCGGTGCCTATGAGTTCACCGACACCACTTCGATCGATTTCGGTGTGCAGTTGACGGAAGTTGATAACCGTTCACAATTCTCGAACGTTCAACGTGACACTTGGGGCGGCACAACGCAAGCCGGTCAAATTGCTGACCTGTTAACACCAGCATCAGGTGCAAATGCGTTTGACCAAATCTCCAACGGCAGCGATCCACGCCGTCAAGCACAATTCTTTGTGTTTGATATTGATGCTCTGATTGCACGCACCGAAGCACTTGGTGCAACTCAATCTACAGGCGGTGATTGTGGTACTGGCTTATGTCCGAGCACCAGCTTCACCACAGACCGTATCACAGAGGAAGATTCTTCTGCGGCGTACATCCAAATCAACCTGGATCGTCAAATCGGCGATATTCCTGTCAGCATCAAGGCAGGACTGCGTTACGAAGAAACTGATGTCGTGTCTCAAGCCTTGGTTCCAACGTATGAGCGCGTCGAGCGCGCGAACGAATTAAGTGACAACGAATTCACAGCGATTCAAGCTCGTGATGCAAATGGTCAAGTAATTCAGGACTTCACTCGTTTAACCGGTGAATACGACTTCTTGTTACCAAACCTGGACGTTAAGTTTGACCTGACTGATGAATTAGTTGCGCGTGCAAGCTACAGCAAAACCATTTCTCGTCCAAGCTTCATTGATATTCAGGGCGGCCTTACCATTAACTCATTGATTCGTATCAGTGGCGGTAACGGTAATGCTGGTAACCCGAACCTGCAACCGCTAGAGTCTGACAACATTGACCTGTCATTGGAGTATTACTTCGGCGATTCAGATTACGCCTCGATTGGTTACTTCAATAAAGATGTGAAGAACTTTATTGGTACGGCGATCTTCCAGGACCAAGTGCTGTTCCCAGATTTAATTCACCCTGCAACCGGTGCGCCTGTCACATTTGACGTAACGGCACCTGCGAACAACAAAGAGTCCAGCATTGATGGTTGGGAATTTGCGGTTCAGAAATCGTTTGGTGACTCTGGATTTGGTGTGATTGCTAATGCCACAATCGTTAACGGCGATTTGGAGTATGACAACACTAGTTTGGATGCGACACAGTTCGTACTTACCGGTTTGAGTGACTCAGCGAACCTGATTGGTTTCTACGAGAACGACAGACTGCAAGTTCGTTTGATGTACAACTGGCGTGATGACTTCTTCAACGGCATTGCCGGCTCTGCAGCAGCAGCGCCTGGTCCGGTGAATATCGAATCATACGGTCAGTGGGACGTTAACGTTCGCTACAGCGTAAGTGATAACCTGACTGTCTTCCTTGAAGGCTTGAATATTACTGAAGAGACTTTCCGTAGCTACGGACGTAGCGAGCTTCAAGTAATTCAAGCGTCGCAGACAGGTGCTCGCTACAACTTAGGTGTACGTTACGAATTCTAATCTTACCCTTCAGTGGGCTGATAAATTGTAATTCAATTTAATCGCGAATCAGTCCACCCTGGCGGCGGGTTTCGACCCGCCGAAAGGATAGCGCCAAGGTAGGCAAAGCTTGCCCCAGCGCTATCCTTTTTTTTAAGTTCTCTTTTTCGATCGATTAGCCTATTGTAGCGCTATGCAGCAATCCATTAATAAAGTCGTCATCGTTGGCGGCGGCACCGCAGGTTGGTTAACGGCTGGCGTTCTGGCAGCACGCTATCAAAGCAACCAGGATGGTGTTGAGGTGACACTGATTGAGTCACCCGATGTGGCGACCATCGGAGTCGGCGAGGGCACATGGCCTTCCATGCGCAGCACCCTGCAAGCAATCGGTGTGTCTGAAGCTGATTTTTTTCAACAATGTGATGCCAGTTTTAAACAAGGATCTTGTTTTCGTGGCTGGCGCGATGGCTCGAACGAGACTTATTATCACCCATTTTCGCTGCCTCAAGGCTACAGCGAGCTCAACCTAGCGCCTTTCTGGCAAGCCCAATCCGAGCAAATTAACTTCGCTGATGCGGTGTCGCAACAGAGTCGCGTGTGTGAACTCGGCTTAGCGCCCAAACAGGCTGGAACACCAGAGTTCGCATTTATTCAAAACTACGGCTATCACCTAGACGCCGGAAAATTTGCCGCATTTCTTGCGCGCCATTGCACTAAGCAGCTTGGCGTTAAGCATATTCAAGATCATGTGGTAGACGTCATTGCGGATGACGATGACTACATCCAACACATCCGTACAAAAAAACATGGTGACCTTGCTGGCGATCTGTTTGTCGACTGCACTGGTTTTAACGCCTTGTTGATTGGCCAACACTACCAAATACCTACCAACTCGATCCGTGGCATTCTGTTTAACGATCGTGCGTTGGCGGTACAAGTACCCTACCAAAGCTCGGATGCACCGATTGCATCAGCCACCCAAGCAACGGCACATCAAGCTGGTTGGATTTGGGACATTGGCCTACCGTCACGACGCGGCATAGGTGCCGTGTATGCCTCCGACTTTATGTCAGACGCAGAAGCAGAAGCGTCCTTGATGACTTACCTAAACGCGTTCGTCGATGATAACTCGCTCAAACAACTCAAACCCCGGCTGATCAAATTTGAACCAGCGCACCGCACGAAGTTTTGGCATAAAAACTGTGTGGCCATCGGATTGTCTGGTGGTTTCGTCGAGCCGCTCGAAGCATCGGCCTTGGTGATGGTCGAATTCGCGGCCAAAATGGTAGCCGATCAACTACCCGCCAATCGCGACGTAATGACGGTCACCGCCAAACAGTTCAATCAGAAGTTTTTGTACCGCTGGGATCGTATTGTCGAGTTTCTAAAACTGCATTATGTTTTGAGTCAACGACAAGATTCCGAATATTGGCGCGCGCACCGCCAAACCGAAACCATACCTGAAACTTTGCAGGAATCACTGCGGCTCTGGCGACATCAAGCGCCGTGGCATCTCGACACGCCGTATATTGATGAATTGTTTCCTGCAGCCAGCTATCAATATATTCTCTACGGAATGGGCTTTAAAACCGCCGTTGACACGCGCTCGACACGTCATCACGCAAGCAATCAGGCATTAGCACAACGTTTATTTAGTGAGAATGCCAAACGCACCCAACAATTGACTAGTGGATTGCCAGATAATCGTGCGCTGATTCGTCATATCACGCAATCCGTTGGCACCGTAAACTAACAATTAAAACGCATAAGAAGAAACGCCATGAGTAATTTCGTCCTTTTAAATCCCGCTCAACACAGCAAGCTTAAGGTGATCACTGAACGCTCCCAAGCCTATGGTGACGCTGTAAACTACGTCATGACGTTTCCGTTTGAGTTTCGCAATATCCAAAGTTGTTACCCGATTTTCTTTCAAAGGGATTCCGCCAGCGACGCGTACTACCCAATCGCCTTATTGGGTTTCGAGCAAAATGAGAACTTGTTTTTAGACAATCCCGGCTGGAGTGCACCGTATGTGCCGCTGATGATCCGACGTCAGCCATTCTTGATCGGCTATCAAACTGATGCCAATGATCCAGAGAAGCGCAATCCGATGGTGTCCATCGACATGGACAATCCACGTGTTAATGAAAACGACGGTGAGGCGCTCTTTCTGGAGCATGGTGGTACCAGTGACTTCCTACAACAAGCGACCGAGAACCTGGAACTAATTCATCAAGCGCATGACCACAGCACAAAATTCATGGCTAAGCTGGCTGAGCTGGAACTGATGGAAGCATTTTCCATGACCATCACGCTCAGTAACGGCAGTGAAAACCAATTGCTTGGCTTCTACGCCTTGAATGAAGAAAAGGTGCAAGGCTTGTCTGGCGAGGTGTTGGCTGATCTGAATCAACAAGGCTTTTTGCAACCTTTGTTTATGGTGATTGCTTCGCAATCTTGCGTGCGCGATCTGGTTGATCGCAAAAACAAACTCAACACGCAGGCCTAAATCAACGTTCCATGCACTACGCCGCCAACGCCATACCCGAAATCCAAGTCAGTGGACCTGACGCGCTTCCCGTGCGCCCGTTTGAATCCACCGAGCCTTTGGTGCTACGCGGTCTGGCGAGTAATTGGCCAGTAGTCAAAGCGGCACGCTCATCAGCACGGCAAGCCGCTGATTATTTGCTCGGTTTCGATCAAGGTATTCCCCTAACCGTGTACCAAGGCGGACCCGAGATCCAGGGACGCATTTTTTACAACCACGATATGACCGGGTTTAACTTCGAACGCACCCGGCAATCAATGTCTGACGTGCTTGCCTCGCTTTTTGACGCCCTCGATGCCGACGAACCTAATACATACTATGTTGGTTCAACGCTGATTGATCGATGGCTACCGGGTTTTCGCGCCGACAATGACATTCCGATGGGCGAGCGTGAACATTTAACCAGTCTCTGGTTTGGCAACCGTAGTTTAATTGCTGCCCATTATGATGTTCCCAGCAATATCGCGGTATGCGCGGCTGGGCGCCGGCGCTTCACGCTGTTTCCACCGGAACAGGCTGAGAATTTATACATCGGGCCGCTCGATTTGACACCATCTGGTCAACCAATAAGCTTGGTCAACGCAGATGCGCCTGATTTCGACCGATATCCCAAATATCGCGCCGCATTGGAAGCAGGATACCAAACTGTACTGGAGCCGGGTGACGGCATATTCATACCCAGCATGTGGTGGCATCAAGTTAAGTCACTGGAGGCGTTTAATGTGTTGGTCAACTATTGGTGGCGCGCCACGCCGAGCTTTATGGGCGCCCCGTTGAATGCGCTCCAGCACGCCGTACTCAGTGTTCGCGGCTTACCGCCGGAACAACGCGCCGTCTGGCGGGATATTTTTGAACGCTATGTATTCGCCGCAGGGGAGCAGGACTGGAGCCATATTCCAGAGCATGCCCGCGGTGTATTAGATGACATAGATGAAGCACGAGCTCAGAGCATCCGTGCACAGCTACGCCGATTCCTTCTATAGCGGGTTCGGCTACACGATTGAAGCAAGAGGGTTAACGTGGACTATCAGAAAATTAAACGAGTTGTTATTGCTGGCGGCGGTACTGCAGGCTGGATGGCGGCTGCATCCCTGGCCAAATTGTTGGGCAAAAATTTGGATATCGCACTGATCGAGTCGGATGATATTCCTACCGTTGGCGTTGGAGAGGCGACCATCCCAACCATGCTTACCTTGCATGAGTTGCTTGGCATTAACGAACGCGAATTCATGGCCGAGGTCAACGGCACCTTTAAACTCGGCATCTCATTTGAGAACTGGCGTGATGTCGGTAAGGACTACATCCACTCATTCGGGTTTACTGGCAAAGACTGCTGGGCTGCGGGTTTTCAGCATTTTTGGCTCAAAGGCAAGCAAATGGGGATCGCCAAAGACTTTGGCCAGTATTGCGCAGAACTGATTGCGGCCGAGCAAAACAAATTCGCTGTCACGCCGAAATCGGGACTGAACTATGCCTATCACATTGATGCTGGTCGCTACGCTGCCTTTCTCCGGCGCCTCGCTGAGAAACACGGTGCCAAACGTATCGAAGGTAAAATCGTCGGCGTAAATTTACATAACGAAACAGGCTACATCGAATCCTTAACCCTGGCGTCAGGCAAGGTCATCGAAGGTGATCTGTTTATCGACTGCAGCGGCTTTCGTGGCCTGTTGATCGAACAAGCACTGCACACTGGCTATGACGACTGGTCACATTGGTTGCCCTGCGACTCGGCGATTGCCGTGCAAACAGAATCCGTTGCTGCGCCCATTCCGTACACCCGGTCGATCGCACGCGAGTCAGGCTGGCAATGGCGAATTCCCTTACAAAGCCGCGTCGGTAATGGCTTGGTGTTTTGCAGCCGCTATATGTCCGATGATGAAGGCATTCAGCAATTACTTGACAACATTGAAGGCAAACCCATCAATGAACCGCGTGTGATTAAATTCCTTACCGGCACGCGACGCAAGCACTGGAACAAAAACTGTATTGCGATGGGGCTTTCCAGTGGCTTTATTGAGCCGTTGGAATCCACCAGTATTCACCTGATTCAGCGCAGCATTACGCGTTTGATGCAGATGTTCCCTTACGATGGTATTCGTAAGCCAGATGTGGACGAATTCAACGCGCAAATGGAGTTTGAAATCATCAATATACGGGACTTTATCGTGCTGCATTACCATGTTACCGAACGCGCTGACACACCGTTCTGGCGCTTTTGTCGCTCAATGGACATACCTGACTCCCTGCGTCATCGCATCGAATTGTTCAAACAAACTGGGCGTGTCTTTAAAGTGCCGACCGAATTATTCGGTGAGAATTCATGGACCCAAGTGATGTTAGGCCAGGGTTTGCTACCTGAGCAGTATCACCCGATTGTGAACATGATGTCGGATGACGAACTCAAGAATTTCTTGAACGGAATCGATCAGACAGCCAACAACCTAGTCAAACAGTTGCCACAACATCACGAGTTCATTAATCACTACTGTAAAGCGCCCATGATGTAGCCAGACTACTTGAGATTATCTTTGAGGTAATTGAGCACTGACTCACGTTGCTCCGGTGACATCTCGGTTGTCACATCACGCAATTCACTTGGCAGGTGATCGTTGGGGTCACCTGTATTGTGAAACACGAAGTAATCAAACAACTCTCGCCATGCATGGCGCTGCTCTGCTGGCAAACGAGCAATCGAAATCATACTGTGCATGAGGCTAGCATTAGGCGAGAACCCTTGCTCCGCGCGGCCGCCCCACCAGTAATTAATCAGAACATTCAACGGCTCTAATGACTCAACTGCATGCCACCAAGCTGGCGGCATATAAATCGCATCACCCGGTTCTAGTTCAGCTTGTTGCGCGTTTTCAAGCGCTGTGGCGAAGCGTGGATACCGCGTTAAATCCGGGCTGCGTAAATTCACTAGGCTGATTGGCACACCGCCGGGGGAATTCAACATGGGGCCAACGTACAAATTCGCCACCTGGTTGGGCGGGAACAAGGTAAAACGTCGACGCCCCGCGACCACTGCAGCGATGTTTAAATCCGCATCGTAATGCGGCGCCACCAAAGCTTGATTGCTGATCCACATGGTTGGCGCAACGGAAGCTGGCAAAAGCGACATTTGGTGACCGGCACGCATGCCTGGCAGCACCTCATCCACTTCCGCTGCCTGTATCGCAATAGCATGCGGCGAAGCTTGGGAACGCATTTGCAGAATCTGATCCAAGGTCGGACCTAACTCCGCGTGTACGCTTTTAAAATTAACGCCTGAGAAATCATCTGAGTAGGAAAACGCACCATGAATGTCTGGCTGACCAACGATAGTGTAGGCACCGCGGTCTCCTGCATAAGACTTGATGTAGTCGACCACCGCCTCATCACCTTGCTGGGACTTTTCCACCAGCGGCCAGTCACTAACCAAACCACGTAGGATAGCGGGCTCCTCGGTAGGCAAAATATCATGCTCAAAGGTATGTCGGTCAACGTCATACCACTCAGCAATAGGTTTTAGTTCGGTGCGCATAAGCAGGCTTGCAATAGACGATCACATATGGGTTAAGGATACGTGATGTGGCGCTCAACACACGTATAAATTGTCGAATTCTTGGTTAGTTGGTCGCCGTGGATTTCTGACCTTTTTATAGTAGCTTCCGAGTGTACTCAATAACGGAGACACTTTTGTATCCACCTTTTAGGAGTTAACAGAATAATGACAATAAAACGATTAACGCAGGGTCTGATTTGCACTGGGCTGCTGACCGCGGCGACCACCAGTATGGCGCAAAATCCTGTGGACGACACAGTTCAACTCGCGATCAATTATGGCGGCCCAG
>JAUHZM010000081.1 GCA_030426005.1 Gammaproteobacteria bacterium | reverse complement strand
TTGCGATGGTTGGAGTGAAGCTGCTCGACCATTTTGTGGTTGGCGATGCCGAGGTGATCTCCTTCGCCGAAATGGGGGCCTTGTAGAACTGCGTATTGCATTCAGCAGGACTGCTAAAAAGTACTGGATAATTTGTTCGAATTGGTTTTATTTTCAATGGCTTTCTGGTATAAATCGCCCCCTAGATTGGACAGTGGGCACAGAATCGTCTTGCTGCCCTGAAAAAACAAACACTTACAGCGCCTCGAATGTAAGCGACCGTGACGACTACTTATGTCGGTGCGGCTGAGATTGAGGTTTGTTAAGTACAGCACGCAGATTAAAAAAGAAAAGGTTTAGTACGATGTCTAGAGTATGTCAGGTGACCGGAAAAGGTACGACGTTTGGTAATAACGTGTCACACGCGAAAAATCGCACACGTCGCACATTCATGCCAAACTTGCACTACCGTAAATTTTGGGTAGAAAGCGAAAATCGTTGGGTTCGTTTACGTGTGTCTTCAAAAGGCATCCGCATTATCGATAAGAAAGGCATCGATACTGTATTGAAAGACTTGCGCGCTGGCGGCGTAAAAGTTTAACTGAACCTAATTACGCTCCAGGAGTCCTATCATGAGAGATAAAATCAAGTTGGTTTCGACCGCAAATACTGGTCACTTCTACACCACGACTAAGAACAAGCGCACCATGACTGAGAAAATGGTCATCAAAAAGTATGACCCAGTTGTGCGCAAACACGTTGAGTACAAAGAAGCAAAAATCAAGTAAGTTGATTGCTTAATCGTTTGGTTCAATCGAACACGGCGAAGACACTCTTTGATCTAAGCCCGGTTGCCAAACACTCTGCGTGCCACAGATGATTCTGTCTGTGCTAGCCTTTTAAAAAAGCCAGCTTTTCGCTGGCTTTTTTGTTTACTGGTTTTGAATTCTAGTCTCGTGCAGATTAGCAACGGCGAACTGCGAACACACAGTCCACCGTGCTTATAACGGAAGTGCTCGAGTTTTAGTTGCCCCAAATCATCGATACGAACTCAGGGTAGTCGACGAACGGGTTCCGATTGCCTTGATAGGTGTGTGCCGCGTCATTGCGGTCGATTTCCTTTTGGCTGACAGGGTCTTGTTGGTGCCAGGCTTTCAACATCGCCAGATACCATGGTTCAAATACACTGGTGTTGGTGCCATTGAGAACTGCATCAGAACTGCTGCTATTGTTCTCCCAATTTGCGATCAAGTTTTGATAGCGCGTTGCCATGTAGAACTGTGCACGTGCGACATCGCCCTTAAATTCATCAATCGGTTCGAACACATCGCCGGAGTAGCCGAGTCCTGACGCACCACTGCCTGCCTTTGAGCCATTGTTCGACACAAAGCTCGCACTGCCGACTTCGCCGTACGGAAAGCTACCACGTTTTGAATTGACGTAACCATCAGACGCGAAGATGTGGTGAATATCCGAATTCATCGGCTCAATGGCACCGCCAAACCAATTGCGAGGGAAGGAATGCTCGCGATTGTAACAATCGGCTTCACTGTTATAGGTTCCGCATTGATCTGACACCGGTGTGTAGGTGTAGGAATCGCCGCCGTTAGGGTTCTCCGAGTAGATATCCAAAATGCTGCCGTCGTTATCGTAATAGGTATCGATCTCATGGCTGCTGTAAAAGCCCCAGATGGCGCCGTAGCCTTGTGCGGCATGGGTCTTAATAATGTTGTGTAATTCCGTTTTCAACGCGTAGCCCGTCAAACCATCGGCGCTGGCATAGTACTCACCGAGATCGGGGTTGCCGCCATTGTTGCCACCACCAAGGGTAAAGTTGTGAACTTCACTGCTGCCAAATTGGCCGCCACTGAACAATACTTGGCCGTCGACTTCGACAGCATAACTGCCATTACCATACTGACAACAAATGCCGTCGCCGTAGCTGTCGGTGATTGTGAAGGAGTAGTTTCCATCGACGAGACAGGCTTGCTCAGTGTACGTGGTGTTATTCGCAAGGCTGCCGTTACTGAGTACGACCTGATTGCCGCTGTCACGGATTTCCCAGCTCGTTTCAGACGCGTAATTGTCTGTTTCTAAGGTCATTGTTGTGTCGTGATCGTTACAGGTGCCGGGCCCTGGGTTCGGGGGCGTGCTGTTGGTGGGCTGAAAGTTGTCGACGTACACAGCTTCTGAGCCATCAAAGCCTGAGACATCGTAAAAGCGTAAACCGATCTCAATGGTTTCCGCTTGCGAAGGTGTGTAGCTGTACTGAATCTGTTGCCATTGATTGACCAGATTCGGATTCGAGTAACCTTGATACCCGTTCACGTATAACCGTGCACGCACACCACCTTCCGTGTGATAAATCGACGTTGAGAAAACATAGGTCTGGTTGGCGCTTAGCGAGACCGACTGGCGCAAGTCCGTGGCGCTCTGACTGGCGGTGGTGACAGTGACCCGAGCGGCTAAGCTGCCGTTGCTCACCGGCGAGCTGACTGGGTCCAAGTAAATGCCGCTGTCGATCGTGGTCCAACTGTCGGGTGTGCTGCTTTGCCAAGATTCGAAATCGCCATTGGCGACTTGAGCGGAAGACTGCGATGCCGCAAGCAGCAAGATGGCAGCCAGAGTGGCGTGTTTTAAGTACATTTAGAGTTACCTCATAGTGGTTGGTAGAGTACGCAATCCAGTCGCTCCGTTCATTCTGAGATTCTCAGCGGGTAAGTCTGCGGGCACGAAGGGCTGCGCAACGTAGGAATTTGAGTGAGTTGATTGGCTACCATGACGAGTTTGTATTACGGCTTAATGAACATGGTAACGAAAGGCCCGGCTTAGACTTGATGCTGGTCCAGTGCCCAGTCTATGTGTTCCCGCACCATCTCGTTCACGTGCGGTCTACGGTCTTTGAGGGCCGAGATTATGGCCGAGCGCTCTGTGGCGTCTACCGGGCGCGCATTACCGAGCGCAACGGCAATATTGCGCTGCCAGCTGGCGTGTCCAATACGGCGGATCGCCGAGCCCTCGGTGTGTTTTAAAAATTCGTCCTCGGACCATTCAAACAACGCCAAGAGCTTTTGGTCTGTCACCGCAGCGCGTGGCGTAAAATCCGGTTCCTTGGTCGTGCGGGCAAATTTGTTCCAGGGGCAAACAAACTGACAGTCGTCACACCCGTAGATGCGATTGCCGAGCTTGCTGCGTAACGGCACTGGAATGGCGTCGCGTAGCTCAATGGTTAGGTATGAGATGCACAAGCGCGCATCAACCTGATATGGGCCGACGATAGCGCCGGTGGGACACAGATCGATACATCGTTTGCATGTGCCGCAATGGTTGGTGGCTGCGTCGTCCGTTGGTAAGGGTAGGTCTATATACAACTCACCAAGAAAGAACCAGGAACCGGTTTTGGAGTCCAGCAAATTGCTGTGTTTGCCGATCCAACCGAGTCCTGCTTTTTCGGCCAATGCTTTTTCCATTACCGGAGCGCTGTCGGTGAAAACGCGGTAACCGAATTCGCCGATTTCCTGATTTATTTTTTGCGCCAGCTGTTTTAGACGAGCGCGCAGCACTTTGTGGTAGTCGCGCCCCAGGGCATATCGAGACACATAGCCTACATCGGTTTCTTGCAACTTCGCTTCTGCTTGTCGGATGTCGGCAGGGGCGTAATCCATGCGCACCGAGATCACGCGTTGCGTCCCGCTCACCAGCTCTGCTGGACGGGTTCGCTTGGTGCCATGCTTGTGCATGTAATCCATCTCCCCATGCATACCTTTAGCGAGCCAGTTTTGCAGGTGCGTTTCATGCTCCCGTAAGTCGAGATCAGCGACGCCGACTGCGTCGAATCCCAGCTGCCGCCCCCAGTCTTTTATTTGACTGGTTAACTGAGCCAACTGCTTAGGGGTCATGCTGGAGTGTGATTCCGCTTTTGAAGCTGTCATAATCCAGTGATTCTACCTGATGGTGCCAGTTCGGCACAGCAACAAACGCATGCAGAAGAGTTTCGAAAGCCACAGTTTGACAGACACCGTTGAGATCGGTGAAACAATTGCCGCGCAACTTACTGTGCCAGCCTGCATCTATCTTGAAGGCGGCATGGGGGCTGGAAAGACCACCTTAATTAAATCCATTCTTGCTGGACTCGGTTATACAGGTCAGGTAACCAGTCCAACTTACAATCTAATTCATGAATACCCCTTGGCTGATAAAACCGTTTACCACATGGATTTGTATCGGCTTGAGGATCCTGAGGAGCTGGCGTACTTAGCCATTGAAGATCTCTGGCAAGACGACAGTCTATTTTTGATCGAGTGGCCAGAACGTGGCGCTGGCTGGTTGCCTAAACCGACGGCCAAAGTGCACATTAGGCCACACTCAAATCAAAATGCCGATTCTCGTTTGGTCACCTTTGAGCTTCTCTAAACGCCATTTTGATTCGAGCCGTTCACGGGTGAATGACACCTTTGTTATAGTGCTCGATTCAAGCCGCAAAAGCTGGTGTAATTAGGGTATGCCGTTTGCAATTTAGCGGCTTTCGCTAAGATGCTTATTTTGTTAACCACCAAACTCCGTGAGTCGCTTGATTAAAATTACCTATACAGTTGTTTTTGTTTGGGTTTTTCTACTCTTATCTGTGGTCCCTCGGGCGACGGCACAGACTGACGCCGCCAACGAACTGCATCAAGTTCACAATATTCGACTTTGGCACGCACCAGACAAGACGCGATTGGTGTTTGATGTCTCTGCCGATGTGATGCATCGCGTGTTCACGTTGCAGTCGCCTGATCGTGTGGTTATTGATATTGAGAAAGCGAATTTGTCGATGGCGTTGCCCGCACTGGATGCTGAGAACGCGCATGTGAGTGGCATACGCTCTGGTCGTCCGCGCAAGGGTGTGTTGCGAATTGTATTGGATGTGAAAAAGCCTCTAGAACACACCAGCTTCGTACTGACGCCGAATGAACTCTATGGTTATCGTCTGGTGGTGGACCTGTCAGACCCGTCGATGCCGCAAACGCCTGCCGAGTTGGCTGAAGCGGCAGCAGTCAAAGAGGAGCAAGTAAATCAACCGCAGGTGGATGAGAAGCCCGTACTGGAAGCCACTGCGGAAGTACCAACTTTGGAACCGGTGGTGCTGGAAACTGAGCCGAATCAACAATTAGTGGTGGCCATTGATGCTGGTCACGGCGGTGAAGACCCGGGTGCGATTGGGCATCGTGGTTCGCGTGAAAAGCACGTAACACTCGAGATTGCCAAGCGCTTAAAGAAGGCAATTGATGATGACCCCAGAATGCAGGCGGTGTTGATTCGCACTGGCGATTACTATATTGACTTGCATCGTCGACGGCAAAACGCACGTGCCAAGGGTGCCGACTTATTTGTGTCGATTCACGCGGATGCGTTTCACAAAAAGTCCGCCAACGGTTTGTCGGTATTTGCCCTGTCTCAGAGTGGCGCGACCAGTGCCATGGCCGGTGCGCTTGCCGCGAAAGAGAACGCCTCGGATTTGATCGGTGGCGTCAGCCTGGCAAATAAAGATCAGGTATTGGCGCAAGTGCTGGTTGATCTATCCATGACCAATACGATTAGCGAAAGCGTGAATTTTGGCGGCCGTGTTTTGCAGGAACTCGGTAAAGTCGGGCGCTTGCACAGCAAGCGGGTTGAGCAGGCCGGTTTTGCGGTATTGAAGTCGCCTGATATGCCATCCATATTGGTTGAAACCGGGTTTATTACGAATCCTGGTGAGGAGCGCAAATTGCGCACTGCACGTTACCAGCAGCAAATTGCGGATGCGATTCATACCGCGATTTCCAAGTATTACGAACAGACGCCGTATTACAATAATTCAAGTTATTCTGCGCCTAGGATTGCCAGCAATGAGCCGTCGAGCAGTCCGGCGTACCACAAGGTTGCTCGTGGCGATACGCTGTCAACGATTGCCCAGAAATACGGCACATCGGTGCGAACTTTAAAATCTTTGAATGGCTTGAAACGAGACACAGCAGTCTTGGGCACGCGCCTGAAGTTGCCTGGAAACGCACTCACGCGCACCACGTCGACGCGCTCAGCAGCACCTGCTGAGCATGTGGTTGGTCGTGGCGACTCTTTGTCGAAAATTTCAGCGCGATACAACGTCACCATTCGTGCACTGAAGCAGTTGAATGGTCTGTCTAAAGATACCTTATACCTGGGGCAAAAAATTCGTTTGCCCGGTGGTGTCGCTGTGCGCAATGTCGCCTCGCAGCATAAGGTGGTGCGCGGGGATACGCTGTCGGAAATTGCGCTCAAGTACGGTTCCACTGAGAAAAAAATCATGCAGGCCAACAACATGCGCAACCGAACTGTTATGCTCGGCCAGGTTTTGAAAATCCCGCAATAGCTCTTAATTTCGCGTTTTACTATGTCTCACACCGATCCGTCCCAGCATCGCATCCACGCGCTGGACCCGCGACTTATTAACCAGATTGCTGCTGGTGAAATCATTGAGCGACCAGCCTCAATGCTCAAAGAGCTTATTGAGAATGCATTGGATGCGGGCGCTACTTCGATTGATATCGAGGTCGACAATGCGGGCGTCAAACGGCTCAAAATATCCGATAACGGCCACGGCATTTTGAAGCAGGATTTAGCCATGGCTTTATCGCGCCATGCCACCAGTAAGATCCAGGATTTGCATGACTTAGAGCAAATCGCCACGCTCGGTTTTCGTGGTGAAGCGCTGCCGAGTATTGCCTCGGTCACGCGGATGACGATCCAGTCACGCGAGCAGGATTCTGACCAAGGCTGGATGGTCTCCAGTGACGGTAACAACCTGACCACCGAGCCTTCGCCTGTAGCGCACCCGATTGGTACCACCATTGAAACGCGGGACTTGTTCTACAACACGCCCGCGCGACGTAAGTTCTTGCGTACCGACTCCACGGAGTTTAAGCACCTAGACCAAATTGTGCGACGCATGGCGCTGTCTCGCTTCGACGTGGCGTTTAAACTATCGCACAACGGTAAGGTGGTGTTGCATTTGCCTTCGGTACCAGCGGATGATCCACGACGCCTGAAAATGGTGTGTGGCGACAACGTGCCTGAAAACAGTATCTATTTTACCGAAGAGCGTGAAGATATGCGGCTCTCGGGTTGGGCGGGTTTACCGAGTTTTTCGCGTAGCCAGGCCGATATGCAGTACTTCTTCCTAAATGGCCGCTTGATTCGTGACAAGACCATTGTACATGCGGTGCGACTCGGCTATCAGGACGTGCTGTTCCATGGCCGACACCCAGTGTACGTGTTGTATTTAGAGATGGATCCAGCGCGTGTGGATGTTAATGTGCATCCTACGAAACACGAGGTCCGTTTTCGCGAGAGTGGCGCGGTACATAGTTTTGTGTTCCGCAGTCTGCAGCGAGTGATGAGCAGTAGTGCTGGAGAAGTGGGCAGTTTGCAGGTCGATGCCGAACAGGGCGCAGCCAGCCCCAAACCGCAGACCTCGTATTCGGCGCCGGAGCAAATGACTGAGCAACGGCCATTGCATTACACGCAGTCACCAACATCCTATGCAGGCGCGTCTGAACGGCTGACACCGGATGCAGTGCGTGAACAAATAGCAGGGTATCAGCGTATTGCGGAGTCGGTATTTCGCCCCGACCCAGTCGCGGCCACGCCCGAGGTCACTTCGCTGGAAACTAAAACGGATGCAACTGTGCCGCCATTAGGCTATGCACTCGCACAGTTGAAGGGTATTTATATTCTGGCCGAGAATGAAAAAGGGCTGGTTTTAGTGGATATGCATGCGGCCCATGAGCGCATCACCTATGAGCGACTCAAGGCGGCGATGGAAGGCGCGACGATTCGTCAGCAGCCATTGTTAGTGCCGGTAACGATTCAGGTAAGCGACGCCGAGATACAGGCTTGGCAGTCGCAACAAACGCTGTTCGATCAACTTGGATTAGAATTAGAACAAATGGATGCGAATGTTCTGGTGGTGCGCAGTGTCCCCGATCTGCTGGCTAAGGCTGACGTGTCACAACTGGTGCGCGATGTTTTGTCTGACTTGGTAGCAGAAGAGCACAGTGACCGAATTCAAGAAACCATGCATGAAATTTTGTCGACGATGGCCTGTCACGGCTCGGTGCGTGCGAATCGCCAGCTGTCAATTGCCGAAATGAATGCTTTGCTGCGGGATATGGAAGTCACCGAACGCAGTGGGCAATGCAATCATGGGCGACCAACTTGGGTGCAGATGTCGCTCGGTCAGCTCGACAGTTGGTTTAAGCGAGGACAATGATGCAAGGCAATTGGGCGAGCGCAACGGATATTCCAGTCATCTGTCTCATGGGGCCGACCGCGACGGGCAAAACCGATGCGGCGGCACAGCTCTTTGATGCTTTGGAGTGCGAAATCGTTAGCGTGGATTCGTCACTGGTGTATCGCGATATGAATATCGGTACGGCCAAGCCAGACACCGATTTTTTGAGTCGTTATCCGCACCACTTGGTGGATATCCGTGATCCGAACGACACGTATTCGGTGGCGGATTTTCACCATGACTGTACTCAGCTGATCGAGTCGATCACCGCGCGCGGCAAGCTGCCGGTGTTGGCGGGCGGCACCATGTTTTATTTCAATGCTTTGGAGCAGGGGTTAAGTGACTTGCCTAAGGCGGATCAAGCCTTGCGTGATGAAATTACCCAGAACGCGCATGCCGATGGCTGGGCGGTACAGCATGCACGCCTAGCGGCGCTGGATCCAGACAGTGCCGCACGTATTGATCCAGCCGATGCACAACGAATACAGCGTGCATTGGAGATTGTTCTGACCAGCGGGCGCACCGTTGCCAGTCATAATGCGAATCGAAAACCGCCGCTAGCCAATCCGATGCTGAAAGTAGCTTTGGCATTTTCTGATAGGTCGGTTTTGCATCATCGCATCGAAAAGCGCTTCGACATCATGCTGGAACAAGGGCTGCAGGCAGAGGTTGAGGCCTTACTCGCGGGCGGCGTCGATCCAGAGGCAACGGCCATGAAAATGATCGGCTATCGCCAGATGCTTGAATTTTTGAATGGCGACCTTAGTTATGAGCTTATGCGGAGCAAGGGGGTTGCGGCCACGCGGCAGCTGGCTAAGCGGCAATTAACGTGGCTGCGAAATCAGCGAAATGTGCTTTGGTGGATCGATACAGGATTAGAAAATAAGCAATTTCAACCGCTTGTGACGCTTATTCGCTCAATTGTTGGCCTTTAGCACGCTAAATTTGAGAAAAATGTCATTTAAGTAGAATATAATAAAAGTGATCGTGATCTGAATTTGTCACAGAGTAGCCGCACCGGACTCACGGAAATTCTTGCAAGCAAATCGTCGGAATGAGGTTCTTACTAGAAACCGGTGGTTGAGCAGGGTGCGTCGATTTATCAGTACGATCAGTTTACTGCGTTCAAATAAATGATCTAATAAATAGTAAAACGAGAATAAGAACAATGGCACAGAATAAAGGCACAGCGCTGCAAGACCCTTTCCTAAATGCGCTTAGAAAAGAACGTATTCCGGTTTCGATCTACTTGGTGAATGGCATTAAATTGCAGGGACAAGTTGAGTCGTTTGACCAATTCGTTATTGTGCTGCGTAACACGGTAAATCAAATGATTTACAAGCATGCTGTTTCAACAGTGGTACCAGCGAAAGCCGTTAAAATTGATTTTGACGACGAATAGTAATTTTAATCAGTGAGTTATCGTCCATCCAATACGTGTTTTGTTGTTCAGGATTGCGTGTTGGAGACCGCTGCCCGATCGAACGGGTTATCTGATTAAACTTTGGCTGCGCAGGTCGTAGCCACTTATATTGATATTGTGTTTGAACTCGCTGAAGCCAAATCCCAACCGCGCGCGCTGATTCTGTTTCAGCGCGACTCCTCACACGAAGATTCGGAGATCCTGGAAGAAATCAAGCTGCTGGCTGAATCGGCTGGTGCTGAAGTTCTGGATACGATTACGGCGTTTCGCCGCACACCGGATCCGTCAACCTACATCGGCAAAGGTAAGCTGGAAGAAGTACAGCAACGTGTTGAGGCGGATAACATTGAGCTAGTGATCTTGAATCACTCCGTTAGCCCGATTCAGGAACGTAACCTCGAGCGTGCACTCAAGGTTCGGGTGTTGGACCGCACCGGCCTTATTTTGGATATTTTCGCGCAGCGTGCCACCAGTCATGAAGGCAAATTGCAGGTCGAACTCGCGCAATTACAACACATCTCAACGCGATTAGTGCGCGGCTGGACTCACCTTGAAAGACAAAAAGGGGGTATTGGTTTGCGCGGTCCGGGTGAGACGCAGCTTGAAACGGACCGTCGTTTGATCGGTCACCGTATTAAAGCGCTCAATAAACGATTGGATACAGTCTCCGCTCAGCGTCAGTTGCGTCGCAAGTCACGAGCCAAAGTCCCGGTGCCAACTGTGTCGCTGGTCGGGTACACCAACGCCGGTAAATCATCTTTATTCAATCGCATTACCGATGCGGACGTTTACGCGCAGGATCAATTGTTCGCGACGCTTGACACCACCATGCGTCGTGTCGAGCTGCCCGAATTTGGTGCCACCATTTTGTCTGACACGGTTGGGTTTATTCGCGATTTGCCGCACTCGTTGGTCGAAGCTTTCCACTCCACGTTGGAAGAGGTTGCCAACGCGCAACTTCTACTGCATGTGGTCGATGTCGCCAGCGCGCATCGAGAGCAATGCATTACCGAAGTCAATAAGGTGTTGACGGAGATTGGCGCCAGAGCGATTCCGAGCATCATGGTGTACAACAAGATCGACCTAACTGGCGCACAGCCGAAAGTTAAACGTAACGCAGCTGGCCTAGTTGACAGTATCTGGTTGTCAGCGCACAGCGGCCAGGGCATTGACCTGTTGATGGCGGCGGTGACCGAACACTTATCACAGTTGCACAAGCGATGCCGTATTGTTTTACCGGCCAGTGAGGGTAAGTTGCGCGCATCCTTGTATCAGAAAAGTGTGGTGAAGACGGAGACGGTGACCGACGATGGTTTCTTTGAACTGGAACTAGAATTATCCCCAGCTGATTTCGGTTGGCTGCAAAAGCAGTCTGAGGTAACACAAATTGAAGCTTTGTAATCACCGTTATCACTCTGGTTTTGATAGAATTAAACGCATAAACCTTCTTATTTGGA
>JAUHZM010000376.1 GCA_030426005.1 Gammaproteobacteria bacterium | reverse complement strand
CGCTTGGTGTTCTTGTGCCCGATTTCGTGCGCGGTGTTGATGCTCATGCCGCTGTACAGCCCCATGACGATTGCAAAGGCAATCAGAAAGCCAACAGGTAATGGATGCGTGCCAACCAACCACGCACCGGCAAAGATGGTAATAAAGTGCACCGGAACGGCGAGCAGTAATAGGCGGTGATAATACGGGTCAGCATCCAACTGCGGCACGATTTCCTCTGGTGGATTGTTCGTGTCCACACCAACAAAGTGATCGATGATCGGGATCAGAATAAACGAAATCTCCAACGGCAGAATGAGCACCCAGGGATTCTCACTCCAAGTGAACGCCGCAATGATCGGCAATGGCATTAAGGAAAACAAAATCGCGCCGAACCACAGCCAGCGTTTCTTATCTCGATACTGAATACGCCCTTTCTTCGGGTCATCAAGTACGTACGTTGTCATAGTCTTCTCCTCCTAATTGTCACTTTACTCCAAAGTCACCATGTTGAAAATTTCAATAATTGACAACAATATTGTCATTAAATGCCAAATATCCGTATATTGGTTCAATGAGTGATGCCCCTTACCTTGCCGCTACCTACTTACGTATGCTGCGCAGTGACCAAACACTGATGCCACTATTGCAGTCAGTCTTCGGCGCTCGCTTGCAATCCCTGTTCGACTCCGAGTTTGTGTATCAAGCCGATATTGAGCAATTATTTGAGGCATGTGCGTCGCACGGCGTGGACTCCTGGTTGCTGTCTTACGGCGAACAAATCTCGATCGCCAGTCATGGTCCGCTGGGGTTTGCGATTCTGAGCGCTCCCGATTTACGTATGGCACTGACAACCTGGACCGAGTATGGCGCGGTGCGAACCTCAACCTACAGTGCTGAATTTAACTACGACGACGCCCAGGCTCAGCTCGTTATCCGAGATCAAACTGGACACCCATTATTGGCGCGTTGGCTGGCGGAGATGGCGATCCGCGTAGCGCAAAATCTAGCGGAAGCCATCGTAATGCATCCACTCGGTGCGCACGCGCACATCACGTTTGCGCATCCGCAACCGGCATACAGCACACAACTTACTCAGCTGTATGGCATTCCCTGCACCTACAACGGTGCAAATACCAGTTTACGTATGCCAGCCTCATGGCTACAAATTAGCTCACCGCTGTCTGACCCAGCGACGTTTCGCACTAATCTGGCTGAGTGTCAGGAGATCAAGCTACAGCTCACTGCGCAGAATGATGTGGTGCAACGCATTCGACTCACCTTGGAACATCATTTTGCAGCGCAGTCACCCAATGGTACACATCTGGCACCGCCGAGCTTAACCGAGCTGGCCGAGCAGTATCACACGTCGACCCGTACTTTGGCGCGCAAGCTGAGTGAGCAAAGTACGAGTTACAAGCAGCTAATCCAGACGGCACGCCAGCATCGTGCTTGCACCTTACTCGCCGAGACGCACTTGAGCGTGGCGGACATCGCCTACTGCCTGGGTTACCGGGAATCAGCTAATTTTATTCGCGCCTTCAAACACTGGTGCGGCACCAGCCCAACTCGCTGGCGACAAGCCGCCAATGTGCAAAAATCATCGCGTTGATGAATCCGTAATAACTTAGGTGAATGAGTTGGACTGAGTTCTTGTTGTACACTCCCTAGCTGGATCATCACATCGGAACACTTATGTCAGACATTGATATTGCGAAGTTGACTGAGTATCTCAGCGCTGAGCTGCCAGGGTTTACCCCGCCACTTGCGGTGGACAAATTCCCCGGTGGCCAATCGAACCCCACCTTTAAGCTCAGCACGCCGACCAAGACGTACGTGCTCAGACGCAAACCGCCGGGCAAAACGCTCAAGGGTGCGCACGCGGTTGACCGTGAGTTTCGCTTATTATCTGCCTTGCAGGACAGCCCGGTACCGGTCGCCAAGCCGTATGTGCTCTGCACTGACGACAACGTCATTGGTAGCATGTTTTATGTGATGGAGTTTCTCGATGGACGGATTCTCTGGGACCCAACGCTGCCGGAATGTGAACCCGCAGAACGCACTGCGCTATACCATGAGATGAACCGTGTCTTGAGCGCCTTGCACAGTATCGATATTGACGCCGTTGGTCTTTCGGACTACGGCAAGCATGGCGATTACTTTGCGCGTCAGACACACACCTGGACCAAACAATACCAGGCCTCTGAACTCGGCAAGATTGACGCCATGGACACCCTGATCGAGTGGTTACCCGTCAATCTGCCGGCCGACGATGGTCGTTTTTCGATCGTA
>JAUHZM010000080.1 GCA_030426005.1 Gammaproteobacteria bacterium | reverse complement strand
GTACTCAATCAATCGACCGGCGTCACCAATGGCATGCGTGGCCGTGGTGCAGGCGGTCACCATCGACAAGTTCGGACCTTTAAGGCCAAGCTGAATCGACAGGTTGCCAGAAATCATATTAATGATGGCGCTCGGCACAAAGAACGGCGATACGCGTCGAACACCACGGTTGTTCAAGGTCAAGGTGGCGTTTTCAATGGATTCAATACCACCGATGCCGGAACCAACGTACACGCCAATTCGCTCGGCATTTGACTCGGTGACTTCTAAACCTGAATCTCGGAACGCGTCCAGACTCGCTGCCATGCCCATCTGAATAAAGCGATCCATTTTCTTCGCTTCTTTAGGCGGCATGTAATTTGCGGGATCAAAACCGTCAACCTGACCGGCGATTTGGCATGGATAGCCTTCTGGGTCGAAACGATCGATTCGGCCAATACCACTGACTCCGTTTGTGATATTGCTCCAGTTTTCATCCAATGTGAGCCCGACCGGAGAAATAATCCCCATGCCGGTAATGACGACGCGACGTTTACTCATAACTTGTTGTTTGTGTGTGGTGAATTGTTGCCAGTGCGCGATTATAAAAGAAAACCCCGATCAGCCCTACCTAATTAACACCGTTGAGTAACAGAAACCGCGCGGTTTACTGTGCATTCTGCCAATTAGTAGCGACGAACGAGACAAATTCTTCGGACATAAAAAAGGCCGCTCGATTGCGTTGAGCGGCCTTTAATTTTTCGCAGATCAGCGATTAGCTGTTGTTCACAACGTAATCGATGGCTTGCTGAACAGTAGTGATGTTCTCAGCTTCTTCATCTGGGATTTCAGTTTCGAACTCTTCTTCGAGAGCCATAACCAGCTCAACTGTGTCCAATGAATCAGCGCCCAGGTCATCGACAAACGATGCACTGTTAACGACTTGGTCTTCGTTTACACCAAGTTGTTCGATGACGATTTTTTTTACGCGTTCTTCAATACTGCTCATGAGTGTACCTCTTCAAGGGGAGCTATTTATCCTTCAGTTCAAACCAGGGTATAAATTACCACGAACATCAGGAGAGATAAAACTGTCAACAACCATCGACTGCATGATTGCCACCAGCGGTTGATCAATGCGGCGCATTATATAAAAAAGCGCCCGCTTTGCAAAATAATTACCGATTGTCGTAACTATAACCGAGGGCCACAACAGACCTAGGTCATGTACATGCCGCCATTGACGTGCAAGGTGGATCCGGTGATGTACGAACTCTCATCCGACGCTAGGAACACCACGGACGCCGCAATGTCTTCTGGCTCACCTAAGCGTGCTGCTGGAATGTTCGCAGTCATCTTACTTACTTGCTCTTCGTTCAGCGCTTTGGTCATGTCGGTATTGATAAAACCGGGTGCAACGGCATTCACTGTTACGCCACGAGAAGCAATTTCCTGTGCCAGTGACTTAGTAAATCCAATGACGCCAGCTTTGGCCGCCGCGTAATTCGCTTGACCCGCGTTGCCCGACACACCGACCACGGAGGTAATGTTAATAATTCGACCGTTGCGCGCTTTCATCATGCCCCGCAATACGCCTTTAGACAAACGATACACCGATTTGAGGTTGGTCGACATGATGTCGTCCCACTCTTCTTCTTTCATGCGCATCATGAGGTTGTCCCGCGTAATACCCGCATTGTTTACCAGCACAGTAATTGCACCATACGTGTCGGTTACGTGCTTCAACACCGCCTCTACTGAGTCGCCATCTGCCACGTTCAATACCACACCTTCGCCGTTGATGCCGGCTTCTTTCAGCGCGTCAGAGATGGCAGCAGCACCGCCTTCTGACGTGGCTGTACCAACCACAGTCGCGCCCTGGGCACCCAATTGTGCGGCAATCGCTTTACCAATCCCACGCGTGGCACCGGTAACCAGACAAATTTTGTTACTCAAATCAAACATGATTATCCTCTGTAAATATAAGTATTCGTAGGGTTAGGCGGTGGCCGCCAACAGCGCCGCAAACGCGTCAGGCTTTTCTAAACAGCCGGCATCCGCTTCACGCACAATGCGCTTGATCATGCCGCCAAGTACGCGACCTGGGCCGCTTTCGATGAACAGAGAAATGCCCTGCCGGTGCATGGTTTGCACTGACTCTACCCAACGTACCGGTGAATCCAGTTGCGTCACTAGGTTCGCCTTAACTTCCTCAGGTGATTGTGCAACGGTGACATTACAGTTGTGCAACACAGGAATAGATGGCATGGACACATCAATATCAGCCAAACGCTCTGCCAAACGTTGCGAGGCGGGGCTCATGAGGCTAGAGTGCGCCGGAATCGACACAGGCAGCGGTAATGCACGCTTTGCGCCAGCATCTTTCATGGCTTGCGCTGCTTTCTCGATTCCCGAGGCCGTACCGGCAATCACCACCTGGCCTGGTGCGTTGAAATTAACGGCTTGTACCAGATCGCCATCGGCCGTTAATTGATCGCAAACCGCAATCACCTGCTTGTCCTCTAGACCAATAATCGCGGCCATGCCACCTTCACCGGCTGGTACCGCTTCTTGCATGTAGCGACCGCGATCACGCACCAGTGCGACGCCGTCTGCAAAGCTCATGGCGCCAGCACATACCAATGCTGTGTACTCTCCCAGACTGTGACCTGCCATCATGCTTGGTGCGGTGCCGCCCTGCTCTAGCCAGACC
Organism: Gammaproteobacteria bacterium; assembly: GCA_030426005.1. Lineage (GTDB taxonomy): Bacteria > Pseudomonadota > Gammaproteobacteria > Arenicellales > Arenicellaceae > Arenicella. Next base: position 8,546 of record JAUHZM010000080.1, on the reverse strand, counting down.
TTCCAGGCGGCGACACCAGCAGTCAGTAGCGCAGGCTGGGTATTTTCAGTTTGCGATAAGGCCTCAAGTGGACCTTCTTGCGTCATCTTCCACAAGTCCGTGCCCAGCACATCTGAAGCCTGCTCGAAGCATTGGCGTACTACGGCATAATCTGCCGCTAACTCACTCATCATGCCAATCGCTTGCGACCCTTGGCCAGGAAATACTATCGAAAAAGCCATAATAATTTACTTTAGATATTTGTTATATATTATTGTTTTACAAGGATTTATGAAGAAAATACTTTTTCTATCTCTTGACTGATATGGCCGATCACATTACGGCTCGCCTGCTGCCGTGCCTCTTGAATCGCATATTCAAATCCAACTTGATCTGTACCACCGTGACTCTTGACCACGATGCCATTTAAACCAATCAAGGAAGCGCCGTTGTGGCTCCTTGGGTCCAGTCGTGACTGGATATTACGAAATACTGGCGATGCGCAGGCGCCAGCCAATTTAGTCAATGCATTGCGTTTGAACTCCTCTTTCAACACTTTCATGATCATCTTAGCTGTGCCTTCACTGGCTTTCAATGCAACGTTGCCTTCAAATCCATCACAAACGATGACATCAACCTTACTATTGAATATCTCGTCTGCTTCGATGTAACCGACATAATTCAGCGGACTCTCGCTTAACAACTGCGACGCCAGCTTTACTTTCTCGCTGCCTTTAATCTCCTCCGCACCGACATTCAACAACGCAACACGTGGAGATTCTTTCTTGTCGACATAGCGCGTCAGTACTGACCCCATGACTGCAAATTGCACCAGCATTTCGGGTGTGGAATCCACGTTCGCACCCAGATCGAGCATATGCATTGTTTGTGTGGTATCCAGGCAAGGCATAGTGGAGATAATCGCGGGGCGATCAATGCCTTTGATGGTTTTTAGTACGAAGCGTGCAGTCGCCATCAAGGCGCCGGTGTTACCCGCACTAACCGCTGCCTGAGCTGTGCCTTCTTTAACCAGATTGATCGCCACACGCATCGAGGAGTCTTTTTTACGTTTCAGCGCCAGCGCCGGTGACTCGTCCATAGCGACCACTTCGGACGCTGCATGAACGGTTAAGCGTTTACTATCAAGCAGCTCCTTACCACCTTGCGCACGCAGCACCGACTGAATCGGCTCTTCAAGGCCGACCAGAATGATACGGTGATGCTTATTGTTTGGTTTTTGAAGAAATTCTATGGCGGCTGGGACAGTCACTTCAGGGCCAAAATCACCGCCCATAGCGTCTACCGCAACCGTGGTTGCATTCGGAGTTGAAGACATCGAATTTGGTAATCCTGTTTTGTTACAAAGCGTTCAATATGAGAGCACCGACCTGATTGGCACGATTTGAACACCCGAGTCTGCGTTATTGGCTATATCATATAAGCATGCGATAGCCCGTGCCAGCATTAGACTCAGAAAATTTACTACGCCTGCGGTTTGCCTCAACAATGTGATGTGCAATGAATACGCAGACGCAAAAACGAAAAAGGCCTCATAAATGAGGCCCTCTCGGATAAAGACATGTAAAACCGCTTAGTTAGCCGTTTTAACATTCACCACTTTTTTACCTTTGTAGTAACCAGTCTCAGTGACGTGGTGACGACGGTGCAATTCACCAGTCATAGAATCGGTAGATAAAGTTGGCGCGGTCATTGCGTCATGTGAACGACGCATGCCTTTGCGTGAATTCGATTTTTTACTCTTCTGTACAGCCATGATTTGCCTCGCTGAATTAATACTTTACCGTTCACTAACCAGCTACTTCTCAACGCCATGCTTTTAAAGCCACTATTTAAGGCATTAGAAGAGGCACTGTGAACCGCCTGTTCTGAATTGGGCCGAATCATATAGAGTGAAACCCTTTCTGTCAAAGCAATATCCGTGTTTTTTAAGGCTTTTTTAGCCTTTTAATCCACTTTTTGCTGCTCCTTGGCGAATTGAATCTGACTGCTCTAAGGCGGCGCTTTCTACACCCTGTTTAAGGTAGCTGAATAATGGTAAAAATGCCTGCTCAAATGCGTCGTAATTGCGCTCGATTTCTTCGACACCACCAGCCATCTTATTAGTGTATCGCATGCGTTCACTCACTCGATCAATCGACTCGCCGATTCCGTCCAGCGTGGCGTAATTATTGAGCCAGTCATACTCTGCCATCAACGCGACAATACGATTCATGCGCGGCGGCATAATTTCCAAACACTCACCCAGACCGGAATAGCACAGTGCACGAAACTCATCAAAGTCGACCGCAGCAAACTGGTCCCAATGTTTAATTAAATAGTAATCAAAGGCGATATCCGTAATGACCCCAGCATATCGACGACGCTCACTCGAGAATACATCACGTAAGGCCTTAACCGCGTCGAACTCATCCGTTAAGCGGTCAACTAAGCGGTGATTTTCAATTCCTAGTAAAACGGCATCCGGCAGTCGCTCCAGTAGTGCCGCTGAGGGCTTAAAATCGCCCATCAAATTACCGGTCATAGAGTGCGGTGTACGTTGAGAGAAAAACAAATGGCTGAGATAATTCATTACCGCTAGTATAAAGTGAAACCAACTAAGGAGCAGTAGCAATGTTTAAAACCTGGCTGTCACTCTTCGCCCTCGCCCTTCTCTGCGCCTGCTCTTCGGAGACCGCAGATGACCCAGAAACGCAAGTACGAGACACCTTGACACAGATTGAAGAAGCGGCCGAACAACGCTCATTGAGCGGCATTATGGCGCACATCAGCGATGACTACGCCGACCATCAGGGCAATGACAGCAAACAGATAGCACGCCTGGCTCAGCTGCAGATAATGCGTAACCAGAAGATCAGTATTTTCACCCTGGTTCGTTCGATCAATATAGAGAATGATGTCGCTAGCGTCGAGTTATCCGCGGCCATGACTGCACGAGATACCGACTTATCAATCGAGGCAAATCGACTCAAAGCCGATGCGGTAAAATTTTCGATTCTGCTCAAGCGTGAAGACGACGACTGGAAGGTGCACAGCGTAGCCTGGAAACAAGGTTGGTAAATCGTCAGTAAACGCCTTAATTAACGCATATTTGTCCACCAAGTCACCTGTGCTTCTATTGAAAAATATGATTAAACATTAGATACTTACGAGTTGGTAAGTAACTTAATGATGCGCCAGTTTTACGTTCTGGTTAGCACTATTTCTCATGTCACACATAAACACAAGTAATACATCTCGTCCTGCGACGAATTCGCATCCCATCACCGTCTGCGCCCTGTACAAATTTGTGCAGCTTGATGACTATCAAAATCTGCAACCGAACTATTTGGCGAAGCTGAATCAACTCGGCATTCGTGGCACGCTACTACTGGCTACTGAAGGCATCAACGGCACCATTGCGGGTACCGACGAAGCCATCCACGAGTTTATTGACTGGATGCGACTCGACAGTCGCATGGCGGACCTGGATTACAAACTCTCATACCATGAGACACCACCGTTTCATCGCACCAAAGTTAAACTGAAGCGCGAAATCGTTACCATGGGTGTCGAAGGTATTGATCCAAATCGAGTTGTTGGCACCTATGTTGACGCGCAAGAATGGAACGCGCTACTGGAAGATCCAGAAGTCATTCTGATTGATACGCGCAATGAATATGAGTATGAAATTGGCACATTCAAGAATGCCGTCAATCCGCACACTGACACATTCCGTGAGTTTCCAGCCTATGTCGCTGAAAACCTGGACCCAGAGAAACATAAAAAAGTGGCGATGTTTTGCACCGGCGGCATTCGTTGTGAAAAAGCATCAGCATTTATGAAAGAGCAAGGCTTTGAAGAAGTCTTTCACCTTAAAGGCGGTGTACTGAAGTATCTGGAAACCGTAGAACAGGAAGACAGCAAATGGCAAGGCGAATGCTTTGTCTTTGATGACCGCGTCGCCGTGAACCATAAGCTGGAGAAAGGTCAATACGATCAATGCCACGCTTGCCGTTTCCCGATCACAGAACAGGACAAACTGTCTGAACACTATCGCCCAGGCGTAAGTTGTCCGCGCTGCCATGACGCGCTGACCGAGGAACAAAAGGCCCGCTTCTCTGAACGCGAGAAACAAGTACAGTTATCCAAAGAGCGCGGCGAAAGCCACATCGGCACCGAGAGTCGAGAGGCCGCTGAGCGAAACCGCCAACTTAAACAACAAGAAAAACAGGCACAGCGCGGTGTAACAGCATAATGATTTAACGTAAATGGGGTAGTTATGAGAATTAAATCAACACAAGGTCGCACGCAACTCGGCATCAATGCCAGCCTACTATTAGGCAGCTTATTCATTGGCACGCACGCCTATGCTGCCGCGGTCGAAAGCATGTCGCTCGAAGAGTTTATTGAAGCCGAACAGTCTTACTGGCGTGTCAGCGTACAATGCGAGAATGTCGACCAAGCGCGCACCATTCAAAAACCGATTACAGGCGACACATGGTGTGCCAGCGACGCACCAACAGTGTGTAACGAAAACAAATTCACTGCCTCACGCATGGTGTGTGCAGACAACTTTGCACAAAAAGTGGCTAGTGGTGATACCGCACCCGTGGTTACCGATCCTGTACCACAAACTGAGCTTGAAGCCGCACCAGAAAATACTAAAGCGGAGACCGTATCTAAGCCAGTGGCAGCGCCAGTAACAAACCCTGCCCCCGCTGAACCGAAAACTACCAAATCTAAAAAGCTGTCCAAAACGGACTTATTAAAAGAGCAAAACCAAATCGAATCACAACGCATCTTGATTCAACAGAAACGACTGGAACTTCAACGCCGTGAACTCGAGCTAAAAAAGGCTCAGATGGACGGTCAGCAATAACTATATTTGAATCTGAGTGGATACAAACCCGCTCGCACATACGACTAAATATTGAGACAAATTATGAGTAGCAAATCTAAATTGGGTTGGAAAATGGGTAATGTAATTGGCTACGCCGCGCTGGTCGGTGGCATTGTTTTTAGCGCTACTGCACACGCAGAGGTAAAAAGCAAAACCGCTGAAGAATTCGCACAGTACGGGCCAGAAGACGCCTACTGGGTTTTCACCGTCACGTGTACCGACGACACCGAACATAAAGTGCAACGTAAGACTGACGGCGACTTGTGGTGCGCCACTGCAATCGAAGGTTTTTGTGATGCCAACCGTGATGTTGCGGCCGACAAAGTATGCGGCGATGAGTTTGGTAAAGCCTACGCAGAGCAAAAGAGTTCAATCGAAGCAGAGCAAGTAGCACGCAAGCAAGCCGAAGCCGACGCCGAACGTAAGCGTGCTGAAGCAGCTGCTGCAAAACAACGCGAAGAACAAGTGAAACAACAAGCGGCTGCTCGCGCACAAGCTGAAGCCGATGCCAAAGCGCAACGCCAACTTTCGATCGAAGAAGAACTGTTGAAAATCGAACAGGAAAAACTAGATCTACGTCGCCAGGAACTTGAGCTGCAAGAACGCGCTGTTCAGATCCAAGAGCTTCTGGATCAAGAAGAAGGATAAGATAATCAGATCACGTTGCAGCAACTACCTGGTTGCTGCAACGCCCTACTCTGCACCACACACCACAGGCCTGCCGCTGGAAACAAAATAGCCGCGGAGAATCCCAGGCCTCAAGTGTCACTCAGCATCGTCCGAATCCATAAATGCGGACAACCGGCCCATCAGAAACGCTTTTGACTGCGGCCACTCTGAATCAATCATCGAAAAACAGTGCGTATGACGAATCGTGCCATTCGGCATGATCTTGTGATTACGAATAACGCCATCAAACTTTGCCCCCAATCGCTTGATTGCGGTCTGGGAGCGTGTATTCTCGTGATGCGTGTGCCAATGCACGGCAATGCAGCCCAACTTTTCAAATGCGTGTTGTAGCAGGAGCAGCTTACACTCGGTATTGATACCCGTGCGATGCACCGACGCGGCATACCAGGTATACCCAATGGATAAGTTACGGTCTTGTTCGCTAATAAAATAATAACGTGTGGTGCCAACCACGCGATTATCGGACAAACGTCGCACCACAAATGGATGCTCTGACCCGGCATCGCGATTTTGTAACGCGTCCTCGACCATCGCCGGCATTTGCTCAGCAGTTGGCACTACCGTGTAGTGAAGCTTCCACAATTCGCCATCAGCCGCCGCAGCGGCGAGTTCTTCGGCATGCAACAGACTCAGCGGTTCCAACCGAACCTGTTGCCCGACCAGCGTCAGATCAAGCGGCAAACCCGCTCGAAACCGGGATACTGCAGCAGTATCAGTCATTCACCATGTCCGCGTAAGGATTAGCAAATTGCAAAGACACCGGATTGGCAAATCGATCCAAACTCAGCGCGGTGTCAGAGACACTAATTTCATGCTCTTCGATGATACCGGAGCCGAAGTTGTAAATGATGCGCAAATCTCCTTGCAAGACTGCGTCATCGTAGGCCTTGGCCGTGGCACGCACCGATTCGCGCTTGGTGGTGTAACGAGCAAATGCGTCGGCACCATAGCGTTGTTGCAGCATCGATTCGACCTTGCGCGGCGAGAGCACCGTGGCAAAAACGCGACATCCATCGCCGCAGTTTTGTCTTGCAACAAGATGTCCAGATGATCGTCAAACACGTCATCCGCTACTTTTTCGGTTGTTTTGATGCCGGGAATAATTCCATCGGCAAACACACCAAGTGTGTTCGCCAATTGGTCGCCACTGGCTGGACCGAGCGGATGGCCAACAAACGCTTTCACTGCAGTCACTGGCCAATTATCGATACCAAACCCTTTTGCCACCTTGTCGAAAATCATCGACTCTGTAATTCGGTTCTGCGGTGTACTGGAGCCATGCGCCTGAATAAACGAGCGGTGTTTAATGGCATCGGCACCAACAATAGCCTGCGCCGCCGCGACCGCCTTCGCGACCGTGATGTAGTTACCTGCACCCGGAGAGGAAATCGACTTTTTAAAACCATCCGCGTTCACAAACACATCTGGCACGGCACCGTAGATATCGGCACCCAGTTCCATTGCAAGCTCGTCATCCATCAGTACGAAGAACTGCGATGATTCGCCCATTGTAAAACCAGCATTCTCGCCAAATGGTCGAGATGCACGACGGTGATCGGCAGTCTCGGCACCATCTAATTTTGCCAATCGATCGTCCGTGCCCAGGGCGCTCATGGCTGCAAAACCTTCCATTACTTCTGGCGTGACTGGCGCTTCGGCGGAACCGCAAATCACCAATCGATGTCGCCCGGCTTTAATATCGTCGACAGCGAGTCGAAGGTTGTAGAGGAAGGTTGCACACGCACCCGTGACGGCACCGGTTGTGCCTACGCTGCCGCACATATAGGCGTTCACGAAATCGGCCACCATGGAGTTCAAACCCAGCGCCATTTGCTTGGATGTTGCGCGTGCGGCTCGCATACGGGCCTGCATGTAGCCTCCGATCCCATAGTCATCAGTCTGCCCCAAACCACTGGCGGCAAACACCGCCACTTCATCGGGTGACAGCTTGGCCATGATGTCATCCCAAGCAATGCCCACGGAGTTGATGGCATCCGACGCACCCAAGACTGTTAATTGCAAACCACGGGGATGAAAACGCGATTCGTATTGATCAGCAGGAATAAACCCGCTTGGCACCATGCCAGCAGACTGTACTTCCATGGGGCGCACAGTGTTCATCTTGACAGACAGGTCACCAGCAATCGTCACTTTAACGGTACGGTCATCCACATTACTCACTTGCCAGTTTGCTGGCAAAGGTTCTGGCAGGTCGCGGCGACGTACAGTGAACTCGGACGTCTCTGTGCTTTCGAGCGCCAATTCGGTATAGGCCAATACTTGGTCGGGATCAAATAACTCGGCGTGGATACGCCGAATCAGCGTATTGGTTTCAATCGTACTCTGATATTTATCAGCCACCGTTTCGGCAGACAGCGTTTCACCGTCGACATCAATGTAATGCCCATCCTCATAGCGTACTAGACGCATCAGACATGCCAGACTGAGTAAGGTACTGACGCGCTTTTCTGGACTTAAACTGGCTAACACAGTACGTCGGTAAGCGTGGTGAAAGGAACTGCGACCGGCGGCATTGTAACCACCAAAGCCAACGATAACGGGTAAACGATTCATGCAGGGGGCTCCTAAACGAGATAACTCGGTTGTAGGTGAAATCTATTCGCAACTCAAATGCGCTAAAATGGAATTATATGTCCATTTAGCCCTTATTTGCATGGCATATTGGCCATATTATGGTTATAAATGGACAAACATCGCAATTAAGACCCGACGAGCGACTATGCGTATTGCATTTTTGATCACACCACATATGTTGGCGACCAGTTTGACCAACGCCTACGAGTTGTTTTTCGCAGCGAATCAAACCGCTGTAACGCACACCGACAGCCACAATACCGAGGTCGAATTAGTCAAGGTAGCAACCACCGAGGCTCGGATTGAATTGCCGTCTGGGTTAAGCCTGCAGCCGAATCAGGCATTGGATCGGTCGGTATTTGATATGGTGTATGTACCCGCG